>CAIRYE010000476.1 GCA_903882765.1 uncultured Anaerolineae bacterium | reverse complement strand
GGACAAATGGAATTACTCGCCTTTGATGAATTTTTCAGTAATGTCTTTACAAATACTATCATTGAACTGCTTGGGGGGCGTCTTGAAGAAATAGGAGGATGGCTCAATGATCGGGCCGCTTAACCCTCTATCCAATGCTAATTTCGCGCAACGAACCGCGTCAATGATCACGCCTGCGGAGTTGGGGCTATCCCACACTTCCAACTTGGCTTCAAGATTGAGCGGAACATTACCAAAAGTGGTTCCTTCCATGCGGATGTAGCACCATTTTCTATCGGTTAGCCACGGTACATAATCGGATGGGCCAACATGAACATTTTCGGCACCAATGTCGTAAGGGATCATGCTGGTAACCGCGCCGGTCTTCGAGATCTTTTTGCTTTCAAGCCTTTCGCGTTCAAGCATGTTCATAAAATCGGTATTGCCGCCAAAGTTAAGCTGGTAAGTGCGATCGATCTGAACACCGCGGTCTACAAACAAGCTGGTAATGACGCGGTGAAGAATGGTAGCGCCTACCTGGCTCTTGATATCATCACCCAAAACAGGAAGGCCTGCGTCTTTAAAGCGCTTGCCCCAATAATCTGAAGATGCGATGAAAACCGGGATGGCATTGACGAAAGCACAGCCAGCTTCAATGATCTGCTCTACATACCACTTGGTCGCCATTTCGGAACCAACCGGCAAATAACTGACCACAACATCGGTTTTGGTTTCTTTTAAGATACCAACAATATCAGCTGTTGGACCAGGAGCTTTGGTGATCACATCCGATAGGTACTTCCCGAGACCATCGTGGGTCATTCCCCGTACAACTGGGGCGTTCATGTTGGGAACATCGGTAAATTTATAGGTGTTGTTCGGCTCAGCAAAGATAGCTTCTGATATGTCTTTTCCAACTTTAGTCACGTTTATATCAATACCAACAGTGATCTCAATGTCACTGATGTGATAACCACCAAGGTTCACGTGCATTAAACCTGGTACAGTAGCATCATTGGGGGTGTTCTTATAGAACTCCAGCCCTTGGATCAGGGAGGAGGCACAGTTGCCAACACCAATTATGGCTACTCTTACTTTATTCTGACTCATTATCTACTCCTTGCAATTCACTTTATTATCGTTTATTCGCTTTGACTCATTATAATTTATTTTTGATGACTTCGTAGTGAGAAAGATGACAGGTTCAGTCCAATTCTAAACAAATCATCATTATAATAATCCATAAACCTAATTTTAAGAACGACCAAAAAAACTTCCATCCTAATGAAACATACCCTAATTTACGCCGGCGAGCTAAAACAACACTATATTATCCCTCCTTCTGGAATCCCCCATAGTAATGTTCCAGGTGGAGATCTGCTTTACGCTGCCACCGGCGGAAAACTATGGGTAGATTCGATCACTTTATTGGCTCGCGTAGGAGAGAACTATCCTTCAGAATGGTTTAGCGATTTTGCGAAATTAGGGTTGAACAGTAGCGGTATTCGGGTGATGCCCCAATACATAGAATCAAAGACCTTTGAATCCTACGACCAACATTTAGTAAAGAATATCAAAAATCCCGCGAGTAGTTATCTTAATAACGGTTATGGTTTTCCGAAAGAATTATTAAATTACTCCTCTGATAAAGAGATCACCGACCAAAAGAAACTTAGCAACATTAATTCTCCTCGAATATCAGATATTCCCGAAGAACTATTAGGGGCAAAAGTATTGCACCTATCTCCGCTTGAGTTGATGTCACAAACCCAATTAGCCTCTTTTTTCCAACAGAATAACACAACTATCATTACGGTAGATCCTCACCCAGACTATATGGAACAACGTTACCTCCCGGAAATAAAAAACTTATTAAACGGTATCACCATTTTTACCCCTACCGAATCTCAGGTGCGGAAAGTTTTTTGGGGTAGTACCAACGACCTTTGGGAAATGGCTGAAAGGATAAGCGGCTACGAATGTGAATTCGTAGTGATCAAACTCGAAAAGGGTGGGCAAGCCGTTTTTGAGAGAGCTACCAAAAACAAATGGCAAATACCCGCTTACCCATCTAACATCAAAGATCCAAGCGGATGCTCGGCTGCTTTCGCGGGTGGGGTAACAGCCGGGTTTTACTTGACCTTCGATATTGTTGAAGCTGTACTTTATGGCAATGTAACCAGCTCCATCTGTTCGGATGGAACTGGTGCCGCCTATATTTTTGAAACCTTACCAGACTTAGCACGCTCGAGGCTAAAACTCCATCGCGAACAGATTAAGAGGATCTAACCATGCAAATTTCTGACCGACTAGTTGACCTCGCAATTCAGGTTCAACAAGTACCCTCTCCTACTTTTGGCGAAGGAACTAGGGCTGAATTTATCAAAACATTGTTTGAGCAACAATCGGATGTTCTCTCTGATATATCCATTGACAACACCGGTAATGTTTACGCTAAATATTCTGGGAAGAACACCCAATCCGCCATCGTAGTCTCCGCCCATCTTGATACTGTTTTCCCTTTAGAAACACCCTTAGATATAAAAAAAGAGAAGAACCGAATTTATGGACCTGGGTTGGGGGATAATTCTCTCAGCGTTGCTGCGTTAATTTGTTTGGTGGAACAACTAAAAGCCAACCAAGTAACCCCCGCCAGTGATATTTGGCTGGTAGCCAACACCTGTGAAGAAGGTTTAGGGGATTTAGCTGGTATGAAGGCAGTTGTGGAACGTTTTAAAAACCAGGTTATGGCTTATATCGTTCTTGAAGGAATGGGCTACGACCACATCATTCACCATGCGATCGGTGTCCTACGATACCGCGTAACGATCAAGACACAAGGCGGTCACTCTTGGGCAGATTTTGGCTCCCCATCAGCCATTCACGAAATGAGCAAACTTGTCGCCAAAATTTCCAAGATCGAACCCCCGTCTGAACCCAAAACGACTTTTAATATTGGGAAGTTTTCTGGTGGAACCACCATTAATACGATCGCGTCAGAAGCAAGCATCGACTTGGATATGCGCTCTGCCTCGCAAGCTGAATTAGGGATATTAACAAATAGGATCAACGAGATACTTAATGACTTTCGGAAACCGGGCTGCGTAGTTGAAGTAAAAATTATTGGTGAGAGACCCTCTGGGTACCTAGCCCTCGATCACCCCATTGCCCAGATCGTGAAAACTATCTTGACCGAATCGGGGGTGAAACCATTGTTTTTGGGGGGCTCCACCGACGCGAACATACCATTGAGTAAGGGATACCCTTCCTTGGTGATGGGTATCACCCGCGGCGGCGGTGCGCACACTGTAAACGAATATATAGAAACCGACAATATCGATCTTGGCTTTGGGAATATCTATCGCGCCTTATGCCAGCTTGCAGGTTAGACGATAATTTAATTTCCATAGGCCAAGATCCGAATTCCTTTTTGTAATGACTTGAATAGGATCTTCAAAGCCAACATCAAACTATTTTTCGGCTTGGTGTTGTTATCCGGCGAGAATAAGCTTTTTTCAAGTTCTTGGTAAAGTAACTCAATCTCTGTCTTAGCATCCGGAAGCATCGCGATCAACAATTTTGAGCGCTCAGCGGGGCTTTGGTGCTTTTTAACCTCAACACCAAACATTCGCAATGATACATTCACCACCGAAAAATGTCGTTCGATCCAATTCGCGTCGTTCCAACGAACCCAAAGATTAACCCATGCGGGAATTTGGCGGCCTTTTTGGGTATAGGTTTGCTGTACTTTTGCGGGCAAATGGAAAAGGAAGAGATTTAATCTTTCCCGCCTAAGTACAATAAAGATACAAATAAGAAGAAGTAAACCCAACCCAATGCTCCAAGCGATGCTCTCGATATCTACAGCGTTGATTTCATCCGTCACTTCTTCCGCGGATTGGGTATCAAGTTCTACGTCCATTTGCGGGTTTTGTTCTCGGTCTGAAAACTCACTATTCGCATTGGATTGGAAGGGAGACGCGATAATATCGCCGGATGGTAAGACAATGGGGTCAATGGAGGAGGTAGGCTCAAATTCCACCCAACCGATCTCGGGGAAATACACCTCTGGCCAAGCGTGTGTATTCTTTTTCTGAAAGACCAACCGATCTTCCTCGTTCAATTCCCCGCCGGTGTAGCCCACTACCAATCGGGCTGGAATACCGATCGATCTCAGAAGCAAAACTTCAGCGCTAGCGTAATAATTGCAAAAACCAGACCTCTCGGTAAATAAAAACCACTCAACTGGGTCCTGGCCTTCAGGAATCGGGCCAACAGAGTTGGCGTACTCGTAATTCTCACGCAGGTAATTGGTAACTAGGGTTACCTTTTCGAAAGTATTTGTACTACCTGCGGTTATTTCATTTGCCAGATACAAAATTCGCTCAGAAGGTTGGGATGCGAGATCTAAGTATTGAGTTAGGATTTCTTCCGGGTATACAGTACTAGCTTCCTTCAAATCTTTCTGTGTCAATTTCTCAATAGCGTATCGTGCTGTAAAAACATCCCCGTTTTGTAGGTTTGGGATCACCCGCATGTATTTTGGATCCAAAACACCACTTCCCTGGTCTGTTTGTATCTCCACCACCCGGCTGACCCAAACTGTGTTATTCGGTTTTACTAACAGGTCCACAGGCTCAGATGTCCATTGTATTGTGACCTCTACCTCTTTCGTATCGGCTGAATTTTCTATGGCAATAGAACCTTCTGCGGGGTCGAAGAGGGTTTCTTCGAATGTATCACTCGTCCAAAGATAATTGCGGTATCGGCTATAAACTCTTACTGGCCAATAATGCGGATTGGGCTGGCCAGCAAGGTTTACTTCAAACAATTCTTCATTGCCGACCTCCGCGTTTTCACCCAAGCCGTAATTCTGAGGGAAGCGGTTTGGTCCAACCATCTTGAGGCTGGGGGTTAGTGCCGCAAATATATTTTCAAAGCGATCCTGAACAGCCGTAGAACCTTCTTTGATCGAGTTTATACCGCGATATAACATAGGTCTGATCTCGCTCGGATACGGAATCAACCAAGCAAACAGAATCACAATGACGGAAAAAAACAACATAAAACGATTCAAGTCGTATTCAGGTTGGGTTCCAGCGATCACCCCTTCTTTGACCCAACGATCTCGAGAGCGCAATAAATTGATACGACCGACTAAAACTAGTGATAAGAAGAAATATACCGCCAAGTTCCAAATTCTGTCGGTTACCAACCCATCAAAATATTGGATCACAAGGACCACCACAGTAGGCGCTAGGAGAATTTTGTTCACATCGCGGTTTTGCAACAGCTGATACCCAGAACTGATCCCCAAAAACCAAAAAAGAATTGCCATTAAAGTAACAAAAAACAGGGCGTCGGGTACTGGTTGGGCCTGGATCACCTGGTCGATGGCGACTTGTAATCTTCCAGTTAGGCTCAGTAATTTTGCCAACCCAGTCGATTCTACTTCGAGAATGTTGCTAAGGGCGAGAGGAAGGTATACCAAGGAGTATAAGAAGACCAACAAACCCTTTTGAAAACCAGAAAACCGACTTGCTCCGATCAAGAATCCAAGAACTGTCCCGGCTATGGCGATCGATTCTACGTAACCAAGGTCAGCGGCCCAGTTGGTATTCTCCAAGCGAACCGCTACCGTCAGCATCAAGAAGATGAGGATAGTGGAAGATTGCCAATCCCAAAGTGTTGAGTTTTTATTTGTCATAAAAGTGATCGATAGGTAACTACTTTCATTAACATTTTATGGATAATGGCTTCAAAATGCTATAATGCAAGCAACAGGGAAGATATATGTCTGATTCGTTTGTCCATCTCCATACACATACAGTTTATTCATTATTGGACGGTTTTTCTAATATCAAAAAATTAGTAAAACGCGCCAAAGAAATGGATATGCCCGCGCTTGCTATTACCGACCACGGAACAATGTTCGGCGCTATCGAGTTCTACAAAGCCGCGCTCGAAGCGGGTGTTAAACCAATTATAGGTGTAGAAACCTATATGGCCTCACGCCGAATGCAAGACCGTGATTCAAAACTAGATAAAAAATCCTCCCATCTATTGCTACTAGCTGAGAATGAGGTTGGTTACAAGAACCTGCTCAAGATCACATCCGCGGCGCAGACCGACGGTTTTTATTACTTTCCACGTATCGACCATGAGTTTTTAGCGGAACATTCTGAAGGATTGATAGCCACCTCTGGATGTATGTCCGCGGAGATTCCGCGGCAATTGTTGGATGAAAAACCCGAAGAAGCGGTTCGGAAAATGAATTGGTATTACGACGTTTTTGGCCCCGACCGTTTCTACGTTGAATTACAGCAACACAATATTACCGAATTGGTCGATCTAAATAAAAAATTAGTAGAGCTTGGCGCAAAATACTCCGCCAAATTCGTTGCCACGAACGATGTTCATTACATCGAACCTGATGATGCCCAGTATCAAGATGTTTTGCTTGCCATTCAAACTGGAAAATTACTCAGCGACCCGGATCGAATGCGATACGATTCGCCAACCTTTTACCTGCGCTCACCTCAAGAGATGAGCCAGCTTTTTAAAGAGATCCCCGAAGCGATCTCTAATACGGTTGAGATCGCCGAACGCTGTAACCTCGACCTAGGAAAGAAGGGATACCACTTACCTGAATTTCCAGTGCCCGATGGCTACACCGGTAGTTCGTATTTACGGTATTTGTGCGAAATAGGCTTGGAAAAACGCTACGGCAGCCACAAGGAAGACCCTGTTTACCGTGAGCGCTTGGATTTTGAGTTGGGTGTCATCAATCAGATGGGATTTGACGCTTACTTCTTGATCGTTTGGGATCTATGCAAATACGCCAGCGAAAACGGAATTTGGTACAACACCCGAGGTTCTGGCGCGGGCTCGCTTGTAGCTTACACTCTGTACATTACCTTAGTAGACCCCATTCACCACAATTTGCTTTTTGAGCGCTTTCTTAACCCCGACCGCCGCAGCATGCCCGATATCGACTTGGATTTCCGTGATGATCGCCGCTCTGAGATGTTGGAATACACCGCGAAAAAATATGGCGGCGATAAAGTCGCCCAGATCATTACCTTTGGCACGATGGCCGCCAAGGGTTCTCTGCGAGATGTTGGCCGCGTAATGGATATGCCGATCCCTGAAGTTGATCGCATCACCAAATTGATCCCTGAAAAAGTAGGGATCACCCTCGCCGAGGCACTTGAAGAAGTGCCGGAATTAAAAAAGATCTACCTAGAAGAAGAAAAGATCAAAACTTTGATCGATACCGCCATTCATATGGAAGGGGTTGTTCGAAACGCTGGCACACACGCCGCCGGCTTAGTGATCTCACCCAAACCGATCACCGAATACTTACCCATTCATCGACCCACCTCGAACAGCGAAGATTCACCGGTAAAGACGGTAACTCAGTACGAGATGGGGGTTTTGGAAGAACTAGGCATGCTCAAGGTCGACTTCTTGGGTTTATCGACCATCACAGTAATGGCACGCGCCTGCGATTTGATCAAGGATCGGCACGGGGTGGAGTTGAACTTGGAAAACATCCCTACCGATGACCCCGCTACATTTGAGATGATCAGCAAAGGTCATACCGCTGGTATCTTCCAATTGGAAGGAAGCGGTATGACGAAAAATGTGGTTGAGATGAGGCCTACTAGCCTAGACCACATTATCGCTATGGTCGCGCTTTTCCGTCCGGGCCCTATGGATTTCATACCGTCCTATATCAAACGAATGCATGGTGAGGAAGAGATCGTCTATCGCCACCCCGCAATGGCGCCAATATTCAATGATACATTCGGCATCGCTATCTATCAAGAACAGATCATGCGGGCGGCGGTTGAGTTGGCTGGTTACACTCGCGGCGAATCGGATGATTTGAGAAAAGCGATCTCAAAAAAACTTGCCGATAAGATCGAGCTGCATAAGATCAAATTTATAAAAGGCGCTTCCATAAAAACGATGGATGAAGCGACCGCGACAGCCATCTTTGAGGATTGGGAGAAGTTCGCCCGCTATGGCTTTAACAAATCGCATGCCGCGGATTACGGGTTGATCTCCGTTCAGACTGCTTACCTAAAAACCCATTACACAGCCGAATATATGTGCGCTCTAATGTCCGTTTTCAAAGATGACTCGGATAAGATCTCGAATTATATTGCTGAAGCGCGGTCGCTAGGTATCGAAGTCCTACAGCCCGATATCAATCACTCGATCTATGCTTTTTCCATCGAAGATAAAGTTTCCTCCAGCGATAACACCTCTAAACCCGCCATCCGTTTTGGCCTTAGCGCGGTGAAGAATGTTGGCAAGAACCCGTCGGATTTGATCGTGGAATCAAGAGGGAAAAAAACCTTTACCGACCACAATGATTTTGTCAATCGAGTCAACCTAAAGACCGTAGGGAAAAGAGCTCTCGAATACCTAACCAAGGTTGGGGCTCTAGATTGCTTTGGCGATCGTTTCGCTGTTTTAGAATCACTGGATAAGATGATCGGCGCTAGCGAGAGTATTTTCAAGAGCAAAGGCTCATCACAATTTGATATGTTCGGCCAAATGGCATCGATCAATGTACCGTTGGCAACACATGTAAAGAGTGATAAAAAACAAGGCTTAGCTTGGGAAAAAGAATTGATCGGGGTTTACCTTTCTGATCACCCCCTTTCTGCCCATGCCGAACTTCTGATCAGTGTATCAAGCCATAACTCGCTCACACTGCAAGAAATCACCCAAGAACAACAAGTTCGCGTCGCGGGAATGATCATCGCCGCAAAACAAGTGAAAACCAAAACAGATAAACTGATGGGGTTTATTACCATCGAAGATCTAATGGGAAGTATGGAATGTATCGCTTTTCCAAAAACGTGGGAAAGGTTTAAGCCCCTTTGCGAAGAAGGAAAGGTGATCATTATCGATGGAAAAGCGGATAAACAATCACAAATTACCAAGGTTTTGATCGACAATATAAGAACCCAAATGGATGTTAAATCGGCTGCCGATCCTGTTTCTCAGCCCACCACCGAAAAAAGCTCACCCCAAGTTTCGGCAGTAACACTCACAACGATCGAAAATAATTTAGCTCCATCAAATCAGGGCACTAATTTTTCAGAACCTGTACCTACTAGCAATAAGATCTCTGATAAGAACATACCCCCCGAACCGGATTTCCCGGATGACTGGGAATATCATGCCCAACCTAACCCCGTTAATCCCATCGATGCCGCGCAACCTATTTTTGTTGATCCCGCCATCACATCAGATCAAAAGGATGAGCCAAAGATCATAGTTACCATTGCCCCGGATTCGGCTGCTTCTGATAGTGAACCCGTACAAGTGGAAGTGACCAGTGAGAGTTTCAACCTGCCTCCTACTCCTATATTGGTTGCCGCGCCACCCCCCATCCTTACTCAGGGGATCGAGGAAGACCAAGATGAGAGCAAGCCGGCGCGTTTGATCACCGTTTACCTTCGCACAAGCGACGACCTCGAACGGGATCGTCGCAGGATCAGACACATTTTTAGTATTTTTATTTCCAACCCCGGTCAGGATCGATTCCAATTATTGATTCACGAAGGCGGGCAGGGAAATGTGCTCGATTTCCCCAATTTCACTACCAATATCAACAACAAGATCTTAGCCAGCGTAAAGAACCTTCTTGGCGAAGAATCCTGGCGAATTGAAGACCTAAAGATCCACTAGACCCTACTCGCCCACCCAGTTCGGTTTTCTTTTTTCCTGGAAGGCTTTCATTCCTTCCTTTTGATCTTGTGTTTCAAAAAGATTGTAGAACAAGGTTCTTTCCGCCTCCAACCCTTCTGTCAACCCGTTTTCAAACGTGGTGTTCATCGCGCTTTTTGCGGCTCTCATCGCGATTGGCGCTCGCAAAGATATCTCGGTGGCAATCCTCAAGCTCTCCTCAGCGATCATCGCATTCGCAAAAACATGATTCACCAAACCAAAGCCGAGCGCTTCATGGGCGTTTAACTTGCGATTGTTTAGCACCATCTCCATCGCCAGATACTTCCCAACTATGCGAACCAGCCGTTGCGTACCACCTCCACCCGGAATCACGCCGATGGTAACCTCGGGCAATCCGAACACCGCGGATTCCGCCGCCAAGATGATATCGCAAGACAGCACAACCTCGAAACCACCCCCAAGCGCATAACCGCTAACACTGGCGATGATCGGCTTTTTGATCTTGCCTATCTCCGCGAACAGATCGATGAACCCATTCTGCCGCATTTCTTGGGCTGTGGCGTCAGCCATAAATTTAATGTCCGCCCCTGCCGCAAACGCTTTT
>CAIRYE010000475.1 GCA_903882765.1 uncultured Anaerolineae bacterium | reverse complement strand
ACGGTGAGAAAAAGAGTGGGAATGCCCATTTGAACCGCGAAATTGGCGATAGCCGCTGCCAGGTGGGTCTTTCCACAACCATAGGAACCATTTAGGAACAGCCAGCCGGTTAGGGAGGACGCATACATCTTGGATTGGTTAAAAGCAATTTCGATCGAATTGGCTTGTAAATTTCCCAACCCCTTTTGACCCCTTGGGTTAAAGCTCTCGAAGGTGAGGTGTGCTAATTCATCGAGATTGCTCAACGAATAAAGCCGGCCACGAACCTGATCCGCGATGATCTTGTGCTGGCAATCGCAGGGTACAACCTTGCCAAATTTCGGGTGCCCAACCGGCAGGTCCTCGCGGAGATAGCCAGACCCATTACAAATGGGGCAAACAGCCGCATCCAAAGAATTATTTGCGGGATCTTGGCTTGAGGAAGTCTTGGACTTTTCTGAGGGATTCATTTGGTGAATCACTTTTTTTAGTGTCTCGTCTAAACGGCTCTTTGGCACGGCCTTCTTCCTTCCAGCGTCGCATGATCGCTTCAATATATTTAAAGTTACGTTTGTTCATTTTAACAGCAACTTCCATCGCGTCCGCAACCCATTCAGCAGAATAGGTCTTTTCGGCATCGATCAGAGCTTCAGACATCATCGGTGTAAGCGGACCAATGTTTTGTTCGTAAAGCGAAAAGATATTCGGGGTTGGGTTCGGCGGTAAATGATCCGGTCCGATCGGTTCCTCTTTTCCCTGAATAGCAGTGAGAGAGATCTTGCCACCAGGGGAGTTCAGGAAGAAAAGATCTTCCTTTTCCAACGTTGTCGTTAGTAAATAGCCATCCTGAACCGCTTTTTCAAGGGCTAACCGCAAGGATTCTCCGTTAGCGAAACCCTTCATCAAGTTGTAATCCAAGCTGATCTCGTTGCGGCTAACTTTCTTAATTTTTCCTTCGATCAGGTTGACACGCCAGATCACATACAAGATGATCTTTAGTTCATTTAGATCAGAAATTGATGAAAGATCGCGAATCAAGGATTCTGGTAGGGGTACAAAAGATTCAGATGAGGTGAAACCGGGAAACACAGCCATTGCGATTTTTTTACAATCCCGAAACGTTGTAATTACGCGTAGTGGCATTCTCAAATTTGGTCAAGTTCCCCTTAAAGATCAGATCGATCTGACCCACTGGACCGTTCCTATGCTTTGCCACTTTTAGGTGGGTCACATTCGACATGGTTGGATCTTTTTCTTCACGATAAATAAACATAACAATATCAGCATCCTGTTCAAGGGAACCAGATTCCCTTAGGTCAGAGAGCTGAGGTTCTTTGTCGGATCGTTGTTCAACGGCACGAGAAAGCTGAGCCGCCGCCATTAAAGGCACACGCAATTCGCGCGCCAGTTGTTTTAGCGACCGCGAGATGAGAGAAACTTCCTGTACGCGATTATCGTTACGAGAATCGGAGGACATCAATTGTAGGTAATCCAAAATGATCAGGTCGATACCAAATTCCATTTGCAAACGCCGGCATTTGGTGCGCAACTGAATTGGGGTCAGGCTTGGCGTATCATCGAGATAGATCTTTGAATCGCTAAGAATGCCAATAGCATGGTTAAATACCGGCCAATCTTCATCTGTTAATTTACCGGTTCGTAGCTTTTGGCTATCGATACCTGTTTGCTGCGATATGAGCCTTTGAACCACTTGCTCATTCGACATTTCTAAAGAAAAGACCGCAACCCGTTTTTTGTGAACAATAGCCGCGTTATGAACAATATTTAACAGCATGGCGGTTTTACCCATACCTGGTCTACCGGCGGTGATCAGCAGATCGGAAGGCTGTAAACCACCCAACAAATTATCTAGATCTGTGAAACCGGTTGGCACACCAACAATATCATCGCCGCGGCGAGCGAGTTCGCCAATATGGTCGTAGTATTCAGAGAGAACATCTTTGATGGGGACGATATCATGACGTATCCGCCGTTCACCCACATTAAAGATGGATTTCTCGGCTTCCCCGATCACCGTTTCGATCACTTCTTTTTCATTGTAAGCCAAGGTAGCAATGGTATTGGCAGCCGTGAGCAGCTTGCGCCGAATAGATGCCGCCTCGATGATCTTTCCGTAAGCTTCCGCGTGTAGTGAGGTGGGAACCCGATTGAGTAGGGTGATCAAGTAGCTTTCGCCGCCAATATCCTCCAGGCGGCCTTTGTTCATTAATTCTTCATTTACTGTGAGAATATCGATAGGTGTGCGGCGTTCGTGCAGATCGATGTACGCTTCCCAAATGAAGCGCAACCGATGAATGTAAAAATCCTCTGGCAGTAAGAATTGTGCCAAGTCGTAATAAACTTCAGGATTGATGAGTACCGCGCCTATTACGGCTTCTTCCGCCTCAAGGCTATGCGGTTGACCGCCAGAAGGCGCTCTATCCTCGATCAATGTCGCGTCGTTCGAATTAAAATCTGCCATGGTTTTTCCCAATGGAGAAGGATCTTTTGATCAACCCCCTCCGACTAAGGTTTCGGTTTATCACCTTCGTTGGCATCTGGCTTATCGAGCTTGCTAAGAAAGTCTTCAAAAATGGATAAGCGTCCCAAATCATCCTGATCCACTTCCGCGGGTTTCGTTTCGGTCTTTTCGCTTCTTCGTTGCGAAATATTGGTCACGTCATCCTCTGAACTTGGCTTGGACTGGGTGTTTAGATCCGCTTCGGGGGTTACGCCAGCTTCGTCCATAACGTCGGTGTTCACTAATATCGGAACCCTAGCGCGTACCGCGATCGCGATCGCGTCGGAAGGACGGGAATCGAGGTTGTAGGTTTGTCCGTTTGCCTCAAAAACAATATTTGCGTAAAAAATATCCTCGCGAAGAGCGTTGATCTCGATCCGCTTGATCTGAGCTTCGAAGATGCCGAAAAGGTTACGAATGAGGTCATGGGTTAGTGGTCGCACGATTTCGATCTCATTTAAGGCGACGGTAATGGCCTCGGCTTCGTATGGGCCAACCCAAATTGGTAAAAAGCGCTGCCCACCCGATTCTCTCAAGATCACTAATCTTTGGGGTGACATTAAACTAACGCGAATGTTGTCGATAGTAACTTCAATCATTTCTGACATATTAACTCCTGTTGGTTTAATATTTTACTCTATATCCCATTCCAAATAAAACGCGGAATGTCCCTTCGTTTATAATTAGGCGATGTTTTCAAAACGACTCCTATCCTTTACCCGTTTCTCCAATCTCGAATTTTATCTAACAGTACTCTTCGGCTGGCTAGGCGGCGCTATTACTATTCTTCAGGCGTGGTTCCTTTCGCGCATCGTCAACGACGTCTTTTTAGACAAAGTCACCCTCGATAAACTTTCTGAACCTTTGCTGTTCTTACTGGCGTGTACCATTGGTAAATCTCTGTTTGTTTTTATTTCCGAATATTCTTCCTCACGGTTATCCATCCGAATTAGGCAGGCGTTGCGGAGCCAGGTATTAGAGAAATTGTCTCGTTTGGGACCGTCGTATTCACAAAGTGAACGCACTGGCGAATTAGCCATGACGAGTATCGATGGTATCGAATCGATTGATTCTTATTTCAGTCAATACTTGCCTCAGTTGATCTTCGCTTCTTCCATTCCTTTGACGGTTCTGTTTTTTGTTTTTCCCATTGATTCCTTGTCTGGAGTGGTGTTTCTGCTGACAGCCCCATTGGTTCCGTTCTTCATGATCATGATCGGTAAATATGGCGAATCGCTGACACAAAAGCAATACTCCTCCCTTTCGATCATCTCAGCTCATTTCTTTGATGTCTTGCAAGGCATCACTACCCTAAAGGTATTCGGCCAATCAAAAAAACAAGTTGGAGTGATCGAAGAGATCAGCGAACAATACCGAGCGATCACGATGAAGGTTCTGCGCGTCACCTTCCTTTCCTCCTTTGCCCTCGAATTACTAACAACACTCAGCACCGCCATTATCGCGGTTGAGATCGGTTTCCGTTTGATCTATGGATACATGGAGTTTCAGCCCGCGTTTTTCATCCTCATTCTCGCCCCTGAGTTTTATTTTCCACTACGGCAATTAGGCCTCAAATTCCATGCCGGCATGACTGGGATCACCGCCGCGGCTAGGGTGTTTGAGATCATGGACGAACCAGAGTTGGAAAAAACAGTCGCTGTTTCAGACCAACCACAGGTTGATCTATCCACATTAGATCGGATAGCCTTCACCAATGTAAATTTTGAGTACCCTGGCCGCAGCGCTTTTGGTCTAATAAACATCAACCTTGAAATCAAAGCAGGGGCGTTGACCGCTTTGGTTGGTAAAACCGGCGCTGGTAAAAGTACCATCATCAATATGCTACTGCGCTTCAGCCAACCTCAATCAGGAGAAATTCTTTGGGATGGTTTGAATATTGAGAATATTCCTCTGGAGACCTATCGCAGCCAGATCGCTTGGGTGCCGCAAAACCCATTCCTCTTTTTTGACAGCATCAAGAACAACCTCCTCGTCGCTAACCCTAATGCCAACGACAATGAGATTCGACAAGCTTGCGCCAAGGCAAGTATCCTTGAGTTCATCGAAGCCTTACCGCAAGGTTTTGATACAAAGATCGGCGAAAGAGGCAGCCGCCTCAGCGGCGGCCAAGCCCAAAGGATCGCCTTGGCGAGGGGATT
>CAIRYE010000474.1 GCA_903882765.1 uncultured Anaerolineae bacterium | reverse complement strand
CCCAGCCGAACCGCGGATATTGAGCTCACCGTGACCCTTGGGGTGCATGGCCCGAAAAACCTAACGGTCTGGATCGTGGTGGATTGATCCTAATATTATTCAATAATCGAATCCTCCTTTGCGGAGTTTGGGAGAGCCTCTAAACCCTATAGGACCCTCTTTTCGCAGAAAAATCAAGTCAATCTCCGATCGATAAGATCAGAAATAATTCGGGGCTAAAAACGAATGGGTAGCTTTTTTCTGAACGGTCACCATTTTTGAATCATTCTTTTTCCTAGATTTCCCGAACGACCAGATGCTCGAATTTTTTCTTGACAGATTGTCCGAGATGTAACAAAACCTTTGTCTTTCCTCAAAACAGAAATCAAAATTCATATCGATTTTTTAAGTAGGAACAAAAAAACCAACCTTTGTGGTTGGTTTTTTTGAGTAATTAGTTAATAAGGGGTCTTCTAATTCATTTCAGAAGCGCATCGTTATAAATATTTATCCTGATGATGTTTCTTTAAATGGCCTACAACGTCGCGCACCTTTTGGGCTTGGTCTGTTTTACAGATCATCAGAACATCGCTGGTATCTACGATCACCATATCATCAACGCCAATGGTAACGATCAAGCGATTGGAGTCGCCGCCGAAAACGAGGGTGTTATGGGTTTCGTGGGCAAGGTGCAAGCCGCTGTTGGTTGCGATATTTCCATCCATATCTGGCAAGAGAACCTCAAATAAGGAAGACCACATTCCTACATCGCTCCACCCTAAACCACCTGCGGGAAGAAGAGCAACCCGTTCGGCTTTTTCCATAATACCGTAATCTACGGTCTCTACTTTGAGATCACGCCAATTTTCAATTAATACTTGGTTTTGGTTGTCGTTGCCCAAGGCAGAGGATATTTTCTTTAAGGCCACCCCTAGATCAGGCATTTGTTTGTCGATCTCAGCCAAGATCACATCCGCGCGCCAAATGAACATACCGCTGTTCCAAGAATGATCACCGGTTCGGAGTAACTTTTGGGCGGTCTGTTCGTCGGGTTTCTCAACAAAGCGCTTTACCGAATAGGTTGGATAGTTATATTGCCCGTCTAAACGCTCACCTTGCTGAATATACCCGTACGCGGTTGATGGCTGAGTGGGGGTAATACCGAGCGTGACCAAGTAGCCATTCTCGGCAACATCTAAAGCGGCTTTGAGCAGATAGTGGAAGAGATCGCGATTACGGATGAAATGGTCGGAAGGTAAGATCGCCATCTTCGCGTTTGGATCGCGCTTGTAGAGGACCGCCGCGGCTAAACCAACTACGGATGCTGTACCGCGCGGACCGGGTTCAATGATGAAGTTTTCTTCAGGGATCTCGGGAGCCTGTAAACGCATCTCGCGAGCTTGTTCTTCTACGGTAACGACCAATATTCGATCGGGGCTGAATAAATTCTCCAACCGGCTGACCGTGCTTTGGAAGAGTGTTTCGTTTCCTATCAAGGGGAGTAGCTGTTTTGGCCGCTCTTTACGTGAAACCGGCCAAAGCCGAGTACCACCACCGCCAGCCATGATTACCGCATAAGTATGTTCGGTCATTTGATTTCTTTTCTCCTATTGATAGGAAT
>CAIRYE010000473.1 GCA_903882765.1 uncultured Anaerolineae bacterium | reverse complement strand
GTAGGCTTACTCGGTCACCAAAAAGAGCTTACCAAGGACCTTTCAACCGGTTGGCGCCAAAGGTTGGCGTTAGGTATAGCCTTGGTTCACAGCCCTAGGCTCTTATTTTTAGACGAGCCAACCTCAGGGGTTGACCCAAATGCTCGCCGTGTGTTTTGGGATTTGATCTACGGCTTGGCTGAAAATGGCGTGACTGTTTTGGTTACAACACATTACATGGATGAGGCCGAATATTGTGGCCGGGTTGGAGTGATGCGAAATGGAAAATTACTCGCCTTAGATTCTCCAACAAATTTGAAAACGAATTTGATCAAGGGAAAAGTTGTAGAAGTATTTACCCCCAATTTGCTAGGTTGTCTTGAATGGGGGGCAACCCAAAAGGGGATTCAGCGGACTGTTCTCGCCGGCGATCATCTAAAAATGGTACTAGATGAAAATTTTCACAAACGAGATTTAAAGGATAGAATGAAAGAAGCTGGATTGGAATACGATCTGATCCAAACCACCGAAGCAGGTTTGGAGGACGTTTTCACGGTACTGGCAAAATAAACCTTACAGGAGATTACCACCTTATGGACAGAGCAAAGATCATTGAGGGATTGAAGACGCATTCACCAGAAGTGCTGATCATTGGCGCGGGAGTGAACGGTGCAGGAACTTTCAGAGATCTAGCCTTAAATGGGGTGGATGTTTTACTGGTTGATAAAGGGGATTTTTGTGCCGGCGCAAGCGCCGCATCTTCTCATATGGCCCATGGCGGGATTCGCTACCTTGAAAACGGCGAATTCCGCTTGGTTAGGGAAGCGGTACGCGAGCGTAACAGAATGATCGAAAACGCTCCACACTTGGTACGACCGCTTCCGACCGTGGTGCCAATGTTCAAGCTTTTTTCAGGTTTGCTAAATGCCCCCCTCAAATTTTTAAATCTACTCAACAAACCCTCCGAACGTGGTGCGGTTGTTATTAAAATTGGCCTGATCTTCTACGACTCCTTTACCAAAGCACAAAAAACAGTTCCTCCTCACAAGTTCGAGAATCGACAGCGGTCTCTCGAGAAGTACCCCGCCTTATCACAAGATATTAAATATACCGCCACTTATTTTGATGGATCCATTCTCTCCCCCGAGAGATATGTGGTGGAACTGGTGGTTGACGGTGAGGCAGAGGGCGATCACGCTAACGCGTTGAATTACGTGGCGGTGGAGAAAATTGTGGACGGAGCTGTTCAATTGCGAGACCAATTGACCGGCGAGTTGCTCGTTACCAAACCAAAACTGGTGATTAACGCCACTGGTCCGTGGATCGATGTGACCAACCAAGGATTTGGGTTGAATCACCGATACATTGGCGGAACAAAAGGTTCGCACATCATAGTGGATAACCCCACACTGCGAACAGCGATCGGCAAGAATGAATTCTTTTTCGAGAACAAAGACGGAAGGATCGTGTTGATTTTCCCGTTCTACGATAAGGTCATTATTGGAACCAGCGATCTACCGATCGAGAGCCCCGATAACATTTCCATCACCGAACCCGAGATCGACTACTTTATTACATTAGTGAATCGGGTTTTTCCATCTATCTCTATCACAAAAGAACAGATCGTATTCACTTTTTCGGGTGTACGGCCATTAGAAGCGATGAAAGCAAAGACCGCTGGCCAGATCACGCGAGACCACTCCATCAAGGAGGATGAGGTTGATGGTGTAAAGATCATCTCGCTGGTTGGTGGCAAGTGGACCAGCTACCGTGCTTTTAGTGAGCAAGTGGCAGATCTTTGTTTGGGTGTTCTCGGGCGTTCCCGCAAAAAAGATACCTCGAATCTTCCACTTGGTGGCGGGCGGGATTACCCTGTGGTTGGGTTAGCTCAGGTTGAGTTCATCAAAAAGATCGCCTCAAAGTCAGATCCAAAGAAATTCGCTTCGAAACTCCTTTTTGATCGCTATGGCACCCGTGCCAAGGAAGTTGCCGATTTCCTTGAATTGGGTTCTCCTAAAACGTTGCGGCATTGTGATCAAATTACCGATCGCGAGATCGAGTTCCTTGTGCGGACGGAAAAAGCGGTTCATATTGAAG
>CAIRYE010000472.1 GCA_903882765.1 uncultured Anaerolineae bacterium | reverse complement strand
GAACGTTCTCTTCGGCAGTCTGGCGATCTGTTTTGGGCAGACCCATAACTTTGCGCCCTTACCTCGCGGCAAGTTTGCGTTTTCGGATAAATGGGAACTTACTCTTTTTATAATAACCCGAAAAAAACCAAAAATAAACAAGCAGAATTTTTTCATGAAGCAATGGCACGAAAGCCTAGCGAAATTAGCCTTCGGTACCGATATGCAAAATATTAAGGATAATTTATCAATACTACTTAGCAATATTCATAATTTTGTATATAATACAGTATCTAAAAACAACCAAATATTCGTTCGATCGGAGATAATCATGGACCAAAATTTCTATTCGCTCCCTCCCAAAAAAGCTGGTTTTGGATGGTCTAAATTCTTTCTAGTTCTGCTTGCTGTCGCGGCTGTTTTTAGTTTTTACCAAAACGGTAAAGATCAAGAGCTCTATACCGCCGCCAACAAAGACTACCTGGCGGGCAATTGCGAATCGGCACTATCCTCGTATGTTGACCTGCAAAACGCTTTTCGATTATACGATTTTGGCGGCTATGTCGAAAGGAGCATTCCTGATATGCAAGACTGCCAAGCGTTTCTGCCTGGTGTTGAAAAAAGCGCGAGCGACCCCAGTGGCGGCATTCTAATCTTCTCAGACTTTCTAAATAATTACCCCCAAAGCAACCTGCTTTCCTATGCTCAACAACGGGTTGAAGACCTTTTTAGGAACACAGACGCTGGCACGCTTGGTACCACCGCCTTGTGTAATCAACTGGTGAACCTTACGGGTCGCGGGTTGGTTCCTCAGCCTTCGCAAACCTTGCCCAGCCTGTATTATCAGTGCGGGCTCACCTATGAACGCGATGCGGATCTGTTGGGCGCCATTACGATGCTCGACCGGATCGGCAGTGAATACCCGCAAAATCCGATCAACGCTCAGGTAGAAACGGCTTTGGCGCGGGTTTTGGTGGCGTACGCACGGCAAGAGGGCGGGGGAGAAATTCCGGAACCGAACCAAAACGGGCTTACCAGCGATGGTTCGACCCTGGTGGAAATTCAGAACGATTCCCCCGAGAAGCTGCGCATTGTTTTTTCGGGCCCAGAATCGCGGGTGGAAGTGCTAGAGGCCTGCGGCAGCTGCCAGAACTACTCGGTGGTTGGCCCGCTGTACTGCCCAGAAAAAGGCCCTATCGGTCGCTACACTGTGCCGGCGGGTTCGTATGAGGTAGTTGTGCAAGCGATGACGGATTCAAGCATTAGCCCTTGGAATGGCACTTGGTCCTTAAACAAAGGCGAGCAATACTCCAGCTGTTTTTACATCACAACCACGTTCGCGCCATAAAAGGAGGCAGCCTATGAGTGAAGTGACTTACGACATTGTAAAGAAATTTGGAACGATCTCGGTGAACAAGGATGGCTGGACCAAGGAATTAAATTTGGTTAGCTGGAATGGGTTTAAGCCGAAGTATGACTTACGGGAATGGAGCCCAGACCATAAGCAAATGGGCAAGGGGCTTACCTTTACGCAAACTGAGATCGAGGATCTGGCCGATCTGTTGAATGTATCGCTGGATGAGGACGAGACGGAAGAGGATGCGGGGCATTTACACAAGGTATAATGAAGGTACCTCAGGCCGGTCGGGCGGTCGCGGCGCGGCTTGACCGCGTCGAGGAAAGTCCGCACTCCGAAGAGCATGGCACCGTGGAAACCACGGGGTGGAGAGATCTGCCGGATAGGGCCACAGAAACAAACAGCCCGCTTGCGGGTGATGGTGAAAAGGTGGTGTAAGAGACCACCGGCGCGGGCAGCAATGTTCGCGGCCAGGTAACCCCTGCCAGGAGCAAGGTCAAACAGGGATGAGAGGCTGCTCGCCTCGCTGAATCCCGGGTAGACTGCATAGATAGATGACCGTCCATCCCACCCTCGGGCGGGAGGACAGAATGCGGCTTATAGATCGACCTGAGGTATTTTTGTTTTATAAAGGGCGGGTTCACGCTAAGGCGCGAAGAGCGCTAAGGTAGGTCAATGACGGGTTTATCGCGTTTTTGGACGAGGGAGGGGTGCAAGGGCTACGATTTGGGCTGGTTTCCGATCATTAGCTGACCTGATCAGGTTTTCCTGAGCAATTATCACCGAAAGCCTCCGTAATAATTCCAATCCCACTATCAAAAAACTACACTTCCTTTGTGACCTCGGCTCGACCGACGTGCCTTTGTGTGAGACGCTCTTCTTCTTGCCCTTCCCCTACCTTGCTTTTAAAGTCTGGCCTGAAGGCAGCTTTGGATGAGATCATTGGGTTTCCTTACTCAAACGAGTAGGTAGTTTTAAATCACACACCCCCTCGCGAGAGGGGGTGTGGAGTTAAGGAGAAGTTCTGTCGTTCTATGCTTGCGGGCTGGCGGCTGGGGATCGCTTTTTGTTGGCGGTTTGGAATGCCTTTTGCAGCCAGTAGGCTATGGTGCCGAAGGCGGTGACTTTTACCAGGGTGCCAAAAGCCTCTAGTATACCGAAGGCGCCCATTTCGTCTTCGTCGTCTTCACCACCTTCACGTTCTGTAAAACCT
>CAIRYE010000471.1 GCA_903882765.1 uncultured Anaerolineae bacterium | reverse complement strand
TGACCCAGAAGGCAAATTAAAACCCGGTATGCCTGCTGATGTGAAGTTCATAGTTGAATAGAGTCTCGAAGCGAGGCATTTTATGATTGAAGTAAAAAACCTGCGAAAAACATTTGGGCACACTGTGGCGGTATCGAGTATCGATCTCAATATCGCCGCAGGCGAGATCTATGGTCTCGTCGGATCGGATGGGGCAGGAAAAACGACTACTTTGCGCCTGTTGGTTGGAGCGCTGCGACCGGATCATGGAAGTATTACAGTCTGTGGTTACGATGTTGCCAAGCAGGCTGATGAAGCAAGGGCGAACATTGGTTATCTATCGCAACGCTTTTCTTTGTATGAAGATATGACCGTCATGGAGAACATCCGATTTTTTGCCGAGGTACGTGGGTTGAAAAGCGGCGAATGGGAACCTTTATGTAATAATATCCTCGAATTTGTAGGGCTGATGCCTTTCAGAGATCGATTCGCGGGAAATTTGAGCGGTGGAATGAAGCAAAAACTCGGTTTGGCTTCTGCCTTGGTCACCCGGCCAAAGGTATTGCTGCTCGATGAACCTACCACGGGTGTTGATCCGGTAACGAGGCAAGATTTTTGGCAGTTGATCATCAAGTTATCGATGGATATGACCACAGGCGGTTTTTGTGTTTTGCTCACCACTCCTTATATGGATGAGGCTGCCCGCTGTAATCGCATCGGCTTTATGCGTCATGGCAAGATCATAGCAGAGGGCACACCCGCGGAAATGCGGAATAATTACAGCGGCAGTGTGTTGGAGATTCAGGCGAAGCCGATCCAAAAGATCAAGCACCTGATGACAAACTTGCCAGGTGTGTTAGATGTTCGTACTTTCGGCGATAAGATCCACCTGCAAATTGACCCCGAAATGGAAAAAAATGTCTCCGCGAGTAGTAAAAAGACGATCGAAGAAAATGGATATGAATTCATCGATTCCAAGGTCGTTGCCCCTGGTTTAGAAGATGTTTTTATTAGCCTCTCAGCAAGGGATGAAGAATGAAACACAAAATCGAAAAAAATACGGTTATTGAAGTTAGAGACCTCACGCGGCGGTTCGGCGATTTTATCGCTGTAAATAATTTATCCTTTGATGTGGAAGCTGGGGAGATTGTTGGCTATTTGGGGCCGAACGGGTCTGGAAAAACAACCACAATCCGAATGCTTTTGGGGTTGTTATCGCCAGATAGCGGCTATTCAAAAGTCTTGGGCTACGATTCCTACCGACAGACCGATGAAGTTCGTCAGCGGGTAGGGTATATGTCGCAAAAATTCGCGATCTATGATGACCTTACCGTTTGGGAAAATATGCAGTTTTACGCCGGGGTGTATGGTATCACCGACAAAATAGCCATCAGCGGTACGCTTGACCATGTAGGCTTACTCGGTCACCAAAAAGAGCTTACCAAGGACCTTTCAACCGGTTGGCGCCAAAGGTTGGCGTTAGGTATAGCCTTGGTTCACAGCCCTAGGCTCTTATTTTTAGACGAGCCAACCTCAGGGGTTGACCCAAAT
>CAIRYE010000470.1 GCA_903882765.1 uncultured Anaerolineae bacterium | reverse complement strand
CCCCGATAAACCCGTTGGTATCATCGGCTATGGCGCCTATGTGCCGCGCTACCGCCTGCCCGCCAAAGAAGTTTCGCGGGTATGGACCGGCGGCAAGGGCGGCTTGCCCATCAAAGAAAAATCGGTGCCAGGCTTGGATGAGGACGTAGTGACCATGTCGGTTGAGGCTGCCCGCAATGCTATGGCACGCGCCCAGGTAAACCCAGAGGAGATCCGCGCCGTTTGGGTCGGCTCCGAATCGCACCCGTACGCCGTCAAGCCCACCTCCACCCTAGTGGCCGAAGCCATTGGCGCGGTGCCGCACACCCAGGCCGCCGATTGGGAATTCGCCTGCAAAGCCGGTACCGAGGCCTTTGTAGCCGGTATGGGGTTGGTTGGCTCAGGGATGGGCCGCTACGCACTTGCCATTGGCATGGATACCGCCCAAGGCAAGCCCGGCGACGCCCTAGAGTACACCGCCGGCGCCGGCGGGGCAGCCTACCTGATCGGCCCTGCGGAAGAAGCCTTGGTTCGAATCAACGCTTCCTATTCTTACGTTACCGATACGCCCGATTTTTGGCGCCGCGAATACCAAAAATACCCCGAGCATGGCATGCGTTTTACCGGCGAGCCAGCTTATTTCAAGCACATCACCGAAGCCGCCACCACCATGATGCAATCGCTCGGCACCACCGCCACCGATTACAAATGGGCGGTCTTTCACCAACCTAATACCAAGTTCCCGCAAAAAGTGGCCGGGCAGCTGGGTTTCTCTCTAGAGCAGATCAACCCCGGCTTGCTGGTAACCACCATTGGCAACACCTACGCCGGCGCCGCTATGATCGGCCTAACAGGCGTGCTCGACATCGCCGAGGAAGGCGACCGTATTCTCATGGTCTCCTTCGGCTCTGGCGCTGGCTCCGATGCCTTCGATCTAACCGTTACCGGCAAGTTGAAAAATGCCGTTGCCTTAGCCCCCACCACCCAGGAATACATTTCCCGCCGCAGTGAGATCGATTACGCCACCTACGTGCGCTTCCGCGGCAAATTGGCGATGAAGTAGCGTGAACCCGATGAAACAGGATCACCCTAGCGATATCGTCATTAGCGGCATTGGCCAAATACCCGCCGGCGAGCATTGGAATCTCTCCCTGCGCCAGCTAGGTACCGCTGCCCTAAAACTTGCCCTAAAGGATGCCGGCGGACCAAAACCGCAAGCCCTTTACGTGGCAAATATGCTCTCCATGAACCTCTCGAACCAAGCTCACCTGGCCACCCTCATCGCCGATGCTGCCGACCTGACCGGCATCGAAGCGCTGACCACTGAAGCCGGCGCTGCCAGCGGCGGTGCTGCCATTCGGCAAGCCTACCTAGCGGTAAAAAGCGGCTATGTGGATTGCGCCCTGGTGTTGGGCGTAGAAAAATTTTCTGATAAGGTTGGCGCTGAGTTGGAAGAAGCGCTTGCCACCAACCTGGATGGCGACTTTGAATCGATACAGGGTCTTACCCCCGCCGCCCAAGCCGCCTTAATAATGAAACGATACATGATAGAGAACGACGTTCCCCCGGATGGCTTTGCCGGTTTTGCTCTCAACGCCCACCACAACGGCGCTGGCAATAAATTCGCCATGTTCCAAAAAGCCATCAGCAAAGAGACCTACCACCGCGCCGAAATGGTGAGCGATCCGCTGAACATGTTCGATATTGCCCCTCCCGCCGATGGCGCGGCGGCTGTGTTGATCACCCGCCGCGAGCTGGTAGATGCCGCTCTCGACCGCCCGCTTGTTCGCATCAGCGGCAGCGCTCTCTCCACCGATACCCTCTCCCTACACGATAGGGTAGACCCACTTGAGTTCAAGTCTGCCGCGCACTCCGCCATCAAGGCTCTGGCCATGGCCGGCATCCCCAACAGCGAGATCGACTTCTTCGAGTTGCACGACCAATACAGCATCTTCGCCGCGCTGGCGTTAGAGAGCGCTGGCTTTGCCCCCAAAGGCCAAGGCTGGAAGCTGGCCCAGGATGGATCGATCGGCCTAAGCGGGGTTATCCCAGTAGGCACCTTTGGCGGCCTAAAGGCGCGCGGCTTTACCGGCGGCGCCAGCGGCGTGTACCAAGCCGTGGAAGCCGTTTTGCAGCTGCGCGGGCTGGCTGGCAAGTGCCAGGTAGTGGATGCTCGCCACGGCATGATCCAATCGATGGGCGGGCCGGCCTCCACCACGGTCACTCATATCCTCTCAAAATGAAACCTGATAGTTCCTGATAGGCTTGGTAGGTAGAATCAACCTTAGTACTATTACACAGGAGTGAACATTATGGAAATTGCGCGACATTGGCGTTTAAAAAATCAACGATACGGACTAGTGGGCGAGGTTTGCCCGCATTGCGATCACAAGATCTTCCCCCCACGCGACGTATGCCCAAACTGCGGCGACGAAGCCAAGGATGCCTTTGCCTTTAGCGGCAAAGGACAGGTCTTCTCCTACACCACCATCTACGAAGCCCCAGCTGGCTTTGATGCCAACGCCCCCTACACCGTGGCGATGGTGAAACTGAACGAAGGCCCCATGATCACCGCTCAGCTAACCGATTTGGGCGACGCCCCGGTAGAGATCGGCATGCCAGTAGAGATGGTCACCCGCAAAATGCGCAACGACGGCGATGAACGCGGCGTGATCTTGTACGGGTATAAATTTAGGCCGGTGTTTGTGGGGTAAGGCTTTTTTATCATTTGGTTAATTAAGCGCCTTCCGAGTTTCGGAAGGCGCTTGATTAACCTAATGATAGAAAAACCTTACCCTACTAACACCGGCCTAAATTTATACCCGTACAAGATCACGCCGCGTTCGTCGCCGTCATT
>CAIRYE010000469.1 GCA_903882765.1 uncultured Anaerolineae bacterium | reverse complement strand
GCCGGATGCAGCGGTGTTTATAACCTAGGTGCGCCACAGCAGGTTTCCAATTCCGAGTTTATCGCTACGATCGCTAAAGTGTTAGGAAGGCCATTTTGGTTTCCGTTACCAGCTTTTCTCTTAAATATCCTTCTTGGCGAGATGAGCGATCTACTCTTGACAGGGCAATACGTTCAACCCAAACGATTGCTTGAAAGTGGGTATTTGTTCGAATACCCCGCATTAGAACCCGCCCTTACTGAAATCTACAATTCATAAATAATATTGGATGATCCGCGATGAATTCAAAAAAATATTTTCCTGAATTACAATCCCGCCAAGGGGAGCTCAACGCCTGGGGGTTATCGGTTTTAGCGATAGCCGGGGTGTTTTTCCTGTCATTGCGGGAGGTCGTTCCCGGGTGGGCATGGTTCTTGGCGGGGATCCTAACCGTCTCTGCAGCCAGTATTTCGCTTGGAAATTGGATGGACAGGAATACTTCCATAGAAATAACTGACGAGAGTATCACCTTCCGTAACAGTGTTCGAACTGTAGAAATGACCTGGGCTGAAATTCTTGAGGTAAAAACCTTGCCTGCTCGATGGGGGAGAACAGTACAAGTATTTGGTAAAAATTTGTATTTTTCATTTACTACCTACGGCGAAATGAAATTTAGGGATGAGGTAAAGAACAAAATCGGATTTCTTGAAGGTGATGCTATCCTGAATCAAATCATCGAAAAAGCCGGCCTAATTACATCCAATGATTTAGACAATAAAGCGACAATTTACAAACGGTCCTAATCAATAATCGTTTATAATTGTGCTCATGATTGACATAAAACGCTATTATTATTTGTTTATCTAACCTGACCTGTGGAGATATAAACGCGTCTGCTCCACAGCAGGCGCGTTTTTGTTTGAAAAAGTAGGAATTTGGAAAGAGGAAATGATGAATTTAAACGAACAAGTTGAATTATTGATGCAGGGCACCGAATACGGTGATGATAGCCTGCGTAAAACCATGGAAAATGAATTGCGTCAACGCCTGATAGATGTTGAAAAAGAAGGCCGTAAACTGCGTATTTATTGTGGTTACGACCCACGCACCGCTGATCTCCATATTGGTCATACCGTAACCATGCGTAAACTTCGCCAATTCCAAGACCTTGGCCACGAAGTGGTTTTCCTAATTGGTACCTATACCTCTCTCATCGGTGACCCTTCTGATAAAGATAAATTGCGCCCTTTACTCACTCCCGAGCAAACGATGGAGAATGCCGCTTCCTATGCTGAGCAGGCCTTCCGTATTTTGGATCGCAGTAAGACCAGTATTCGATATAACCACGAATGGCTGGGAGAATTAAAGTTTGCTGACCTGATCAAACTGGGTTCCAATTTCACTATTCAACAATTCCTTACTCGCGAGGCCTTCCGTAAACGTTGGGATTCTGATGATCCTGTGTACTTGCACGAATTTTTCTACGCCATTATGCAGGGCTACGACGCCTATGCCCTTCGTACGGATATTCAGGTAGGCGGTACGGATCAATTGTTCAACATCATTACCGCTGGCCGCAAGATCATGACCGCTATGGATGAAAAGCCGAATATTGGCATCATTATGGCTATCCTCCCCGGAACCGACGGTGTTGTTAAAATGAGTAAATCATTGGGCAACCACATTCCTCTAAACTCAACACCTGAGGATATGTATGGGAAGGTTATGTCGATCCCGGATGTGGCGATGGTTCAATTTGCCAAATTGGTAACTCGTTGGTACCCCGCTGATATCGCCAAGTTTGCGGCAGATCTAAAAGCCGGCACCTTACACCCCCGGGACGCAAAAATGAAACTCGCTCACGAGGTAACCTCCACGTATTACTCTGAAACTCAGGCAGAACTAGCTCAGGATGCCTTTGTACGATTGTTTCAGCAAGGCAATATTCCAACCGAGATGGACGAATACACCTTGGTTGAAGGGCAAACCATTCTTGATGTTCTAGTAAACACAGGGATGGTAGCCACCCGATCGGATGGACGCAGAATGGTGGATCAAAAAGGGGTAAAGCTTGATGGTGTTGTTCTAGAAAAATCGGATGTCCCTTTACCTCATCCTGGTGTTCTACAGGCAGGTAAGCGGAAATTTATTCGCTGTAAATAACAAATTAGTATATACAAAAAAGACGGCGAAAGCCGTCTTTTGGATTTAAATTCAAAACCACTATATTATGGTATTAAGGATAACGATATTGCAGAATAGGAATCCATTAATTTATGAAAACCATTCCCATCTTTGATTTTGTTTTATGTCTTTCAGAAGCCGTCGATCTCATCAGCCCGTTGGTCGCTGATCATCATAAAAGAACCGCTCAGATCTGTTACAGTCTCGGCAAACAACTCCACCTGCCAGAATCCGAGTTGCGCACACTGGTGATCGCGGCGGCATTGCACGATGTAGGTGGATTAACTAAGGGGGATCGTTTATCCGCGCTTGATTTTGAATATCAGGATCCTTATGGACATTCTGTCCTAGGGTACTTACTACTAAAACCATTTCTTCCATTTGCCGAGGTGGCAAATGTGATCCGATTTCATCATGTTGCTTGGGACAACGGCAAGGGGGCGACTTTTGATGGCATTAAGGTACCTATGCTTAGCCACCTGTTGCAGCTGGCGGATCGTATCGCGATCTTGATCGATGTAAATCGCGATGTATTGTTGCAAGCAAATAATATTGTTGAAAAAATAAATGTTCAATCGGGTACAAGATTTGTGCCGGAACATCTTGAGGCATTACTTGCCTTGCGGGACAAAGAATACTTTTGGTTGGATTCAGTATATATGAAGGACCTCAATTATTTGGGCAGAAGGATCGACTTCCAGGAGATCTCCCTCACCGAAGATGATTTTCTCGGCCTAACGAATGTCTTCCGACGAATCATTGATTTTCGAAGTCCTTTTACCGCAACCCACTCTGCCGGAGTAGCTGCCACAGCTGAGGCGTTGGCGATGAAACTTGGTTTTTCTGGGGAAGATCAAAAACTGATCACCCTTGCTGGTTTACTGCACGACCTAGGAAAGCTGGCTGTACCTACCGAGATCCTTGAGAAACCAAGTTTACTTACCGAGGAAGAATTTGACCTTGTAAAAAGACATACCTATTACACCTTCCATTTACTCGAGCCGTTAAAAATTATGGACATAATTCGGCAATGGGGTGCACTGCATCACGAACGGCTTGATGGGAAGGGTTACCCCTTTCATATAAATGAAGACGAATTATCCTTAGGTTCGCGAGTGGTTGCGGTAGCGGATATCTTCACTGCCCTCACTGAAAACAGACCATATCGAGCGGGGATGGATGGGGCGCAAGCTTTCAAGATCATCACTGAAATGGTGGGAAGAGGGAACCTAGATACAAGGGTTGTTAGTGCCTTGGAGAAAAACCTAGCGCTGATAGATAATGAACGAAAAATGGCACAAAAAAGCGCTGTGGATGAGTATCAAAGGTTTAAAGAGTTAGCGATCTTACTAACAAAATGAAGTAATTTTTTAATACATTGAAAAAGGACAGGCAAAATGCCTGTCCTTTAATTTTGAGGCGACGATGGGATTTGAACCCATGAATAAGGGTTTTGCAGACCCTCGCCTTAGCCACTTGGCCACGTCGCCATATTAAGATACAGGCTGGCATTATATGGCTCGCTAGGAACCATGATGCCAGCCGTTGAAGAACTTGAGCGGGCGATGGGATTCGAACCCACGACCTACTCCTTGGCAAGGAGTCGTACTACCACTGTACTACGCCCGCATCTGTGCCGAGAGACAGAATCGAACTGACGACACTGCGATTTTCAGTCGCATGCTCTACCAACTGAGCTATCTCGGCGCTTGATAAACTTATTGGTTAAGCGGATGGTATTTTAATGGGTCATTCTCAACTTGTCAAGGCGTAATCAAAAAGTGATGGATCTTTGTTCATCTTTTTGTTTTTTAGGTTGTTACACCATCGATCTAACCTGTTTCTGGTGGGTTGGAAGGACAATTTTTAGGCAAAACGAAACCAGCTCGCTTTTGAAACAAAATAATACCCAATCAAACCAAATTAATAAATAGAACATCAGTTTTACACCTTTCTTGACGGTTATGTCAGTGCCAACAGATCTCTATTAGGTTAATATGTTCCTAATATTTAACTGAAAATGGAGCGTTTATGAAGAAAATACTATCGATAACAATTTTGGCTGTGCTTGTACTGGTTAATGTTTCGATCGCTTTCGCGGCGTTAGGAACCACCCCTGTTGTCCCTACAGAATTAGCAACCGGCAGCGCCACTCGAGAATTTCACAGCCAAATGTTTTTAATCAATGGTGACCTGTTTTTTATCGATGATGGTTACCCCAATTCCTCTTTCTATTCGGTCGCATCCGACGGAACCGAGACTAAGTTGAACCTTTCGGGTGATGTGGTTGGAACAACAGTAAGTGAGGTTAAACCATTTAATCTTGTAACCACCAATTCCAGCTTGTATTTTGCTGCCAGTTACGGGGCAAATGTTTATATATATCAACTTGTACCAACATCAACTAGTACCGCTCAGGTCACCCGTATCCATACATTCACCAATGTGTACGATAATAACGGCGCTTTGAAATCGGGCGGCTCGAATAATTTGATCTTTTCCTTCCAAACTAATAATATTGCTCCGGATAACCAAAATGTGGCTTATCTGATCGATCTGAGCTCTGCCCCCGCAAGCGTTTCTGAGATCACACGTACCGCATATCTCAATGAAACAGTAGGCGCGGCCGGATTTATGGCGGTATCAGACGCAGCTGTATGTAATGGGAAAACCTATTTAGGAACGCAGTATTACGCGGGGGATGGCTCTGGAAATTACATTTCTTCGGTTTGGGTTAATAACAGCCCAACAAGTAATACACGTGTTTTTGGCACCACACTCGGTCAATACATTGGCAGCTTTATGGTCAACGGGAACTCGCTCTATACGCTGAGCGCGGATTTTTCCGGGGGTGATGGCGAGATCGTTCGGATCGACTGTACCACCGATGCGGCTACAACTATCTTTGCCGCCCAAAGCGCTGGATTTACAGTTGTAACGTATTACCCATTCCAATATGGCTTGGCTATGATCGATGGGAATTTGCTATTTGCTGGGGTTGCTCCTAATGGGGTTAACAACAATCGGCAGCAAGTTTATGGTATTTCCTCCGAGGCGATGGCTGACCTCACCAGTGGCACAACTACTGGGGTTGCCCTCGCTGATGTGGCAGGCGAGACCGCATTTGCAACTGGTGGAACCAATTATCAGGGCCACGAACCTTGGTTGATGGTGAATGATGGCAGCAGGATCATTTATGGCGGCCGATCTGTGGATGGCACCTACAATATTTTCGCTTTGGAATTAGGAGCCGCTACACCAACCGCAACTCCTACTCAACCTGGGGGTGGCAGCGGTGGCGGCGGTGAAGGTTCCACTACGGACGCGATGAAATCTAACCTGTTACCTTCCACTGGTTTTAGCCAACGTGGAGTCAGTTCTGTGGCATTGCAACCAGAAAGTTTGGCTTATACAAGTTATAGTGATCTGTCATTGTCCATTCCATCCATCAATGTTGCATTGCCGATCGTAGGAGTTCCACAGGTAAATAATCGTTGGGATGTTAGCTGGCTGGGTGAGAATGCCGGGTACTTACATGGAACTGCTTTCCCGACTTGGTTAGGGAACTCGGTGATCACTGGCCATGTTTGGAACGCGGATAACCAGCCAGGAGCGTTTGCGGAACTTAAAAAAGTGGCAGTAGGGGATCAGGTCATTGTAAAAGGCTTTGGACAAACCGCGGTTTATAAAGTAACGGATAGCCGACTTGTATGGCCAACCCAGACCAATGTTGTGATGGCAAGTTACAAAGATCAAAGTGTTATCACCTTGCTCACCTGCGAAGACTACTCTATCTTATGGGATACCTATAGTTTCCGACGAATGGTAAGGGCTGAGTTAGTAGAAATAAAATAAATCCGAACAAAAAAACATCCAATGAGGTTTCAATTACTTGGAGCCTCATTGGAAAAACCTATCAGTTAATTCCAACCAATTTTCGATATAATCCCAATCATGAACCTAACGCAACTGTTTCATAAGTTTGTTCGTTCTTTTCAATTAACTAACTCCGAAGATGGCCATGAAAAATCTTTTGAAAAATGGCTTATGTATTACATTCTTACTGGTTTTTCCATCTATTTGCCCATCGCGATCCTGATAAATTATTTTGGTAACATCCAAGGGAATAATAATTGGTTATTATTCGCGAGTTTTGTCCTCGTCCTGTTCCTTCGTAAACACACTGAAACCAAATATACTTCGCTTCTTTCTGCTATCGTTCTGAGTTTTGGCTTCCTAAACGCTTTCATCAACGTTTCTTTTTATCACTGGGGCTACATAATCACAACAACCAGCTTGATGGCGTGGACCTTGTTCGCTGGTTTGATCTTTGGAAATAGAGGGGTTATTCCATCGGTAATCGTATCAACACTTGGGATGAGCATGATCGTTTATTTGGAGGGTCAAGGGATTTTGATCTTGCGCGACCCAAATAATTCTACATTCCTCTCGTTTGGGTTAACTTTGCTCTTTGTAAGTTTTAGTGTTGGCTATTCAAATTATTTGATCAAAAGATCCAATTTACAAACGATAAGCGAGATCGAAAATCGAAAAGCGGCCGAGAATGAGTTGTTTGAGCGGGAAAAAGAGATACTAGTGCTTGAAGAGCGAGAACGACTTGGAAAAGACCTACACGATGGGTTAGGTCAAATATTGGCAACCATCGCCACCCAAGCTCAAACCGGTCAAATTCTTGCGCAAAAAAAGAGCGTGACCGAAGCATCCACGTATTTTGTTGATATTGAGCGGAACGCGGTGGAAGCCATAAGCTTGGTACGAAATCATATTCTTGGTTTACTAACCCCCTATGATCAAGGCCCGCTAGAATCTAACTCGTTATTGCATTTGCTGCCGTTGTACATCCAAAAAGTAGAAAACCAATTCGGGGTACAGATCAACCTCAACATTTCTTCAGAAATTACCCCTTCGCTATTTAAGCCAGATTCAGAAGAAATTATTTTGAGGGTTGTACAAGAGGCTATCACCAACGCTGCTCGACATTCCAAGGCGAACTATATTCTTGTTTCTCTACAAAGAAGTGATAGTGAAATTCAGATCAATATTATTGATAATGGGATCGGTTTTGATGTATTAGCCCAGATGCAGGATGAATTAAGCCCACCAACCTCTGATGATCTCCATTTTGGATTGAGGATCATTCATTCACGCATGGAAAAGATCAATGG
>CAIRYE010000468.1 GCA_903882765.1 uncultured Anaerolineae bacterium | reverse complement strand
ATACATTGAAGGCTTCTACAAAGCAATGGCGGATGGCGCGGACGCGATCGGACAGATGGACGCCGATTTTTCTCATAATCCCCAAAAATTGATCGAGATGGCAAAAGCCATCGAAACCCACGATGTGGTGATCGGCAGCCGATATGTAAAGGGCGGCAGCTTGGATGAGAGCTGGCCTTTGTGGCGCAAAATGCTTTCGGCGTTTGGCAATACTTACGCCCGCACCATCCTTGGCATCGATAGCATCAAAGATATGACCTCTGGATACCGCATGTGGCGCCGGCAAACCTTGCAGCAAATGCCGTTAAACCGCATCACCTCCAACGGCTACATCTTTCTGGTTGAAATGGCTTATATCGCATATGTGCTGGGGTTCAGTTTCTTTCAGGTGCCCATCCACTTCCAAGAGCGGGTAAAAGGAAAATCAAAAATGTCGCTGCAGATCCAATTGGAGGCAGCGGTTAAGGTGTGGGAGGTTCGTAGTCATTTTCGTGATCTAAAACAATTAGGGGTCGCTGGTCGATCTACTGTTTAGCAAACAACGGGATCAACCGTTGCCATTCTTCGATCGATAGGGTTTCAGCCCGCCGGTTGGGGTCCACTTGTTGCGAAAGCAGCAGGTCTTGGATCTCGGCCGGTTTTTTTTGCAAAGTTGCCGAAAGCGAGTTCTTAAGGGTTTTTCGCTTCTGGCTGAAGCCTGCTTTGGTTAGCTTAAAGAAAGCGTCGATCTGATCTACCGGTATTACGGGTTGATCAAAGAGGTCTACTCGTAGCACAGCCGAATCGACCTTAGGCACGGGGTTAAAAGCCTCGGCTGGAATGCGATGCAGTATGCGAGGCTTGCCATAGATCTGGATACTGAGCGAGAGCAGGCTTTGCTCCTCGTGGATATTGCAAATGCGCTGAGCGACCTCTTTTTGGATGGTGAGGATGATGCGCTTGGGCTTTTTGCTGGCGCCAAGTAAATGGCGGAAGATGGCGGAAGTGATGTAATACGGCACATTGGCGACCACCAAAAAATCATCGCTCTGGGCAACCGTGGCGGGGTCGATCTGCAAAATATCGCCCAAAATGACCTGCACATTGGGGTACGCGGCGGTGGTCTTTTTTAGCACACGCACAAACCCAGCGTCGATCTCAACGCATTTTACCTGTTTGGCCTGCTCGGCAAGGTACACCGTGAGTGTACCCAACCCAGGACCGATCTCCAACACTGTTTCATCCGGCTGGATCTCGGCGCAATCGGCGATACTCTGCAGAATATCGGGATCTTGCAAAAAGTTTTGGCCGTATTCCTTTTGGGCGCGTAAGTTGTAATCTTTTAGAATGCGGGTGACATCGAGGACGGGTTTGTTCATAAATTTTCTCTCTTAATAGCCAAATGGGTCGTATGCCGGGGCATCGCCCAAGAAGTATACCGTATGGAAGCCGTACCAACCCTGATAATCGGCGTCGCTGTAGCCAAGATCGATCCACGCCCGACCATCAGGAAAGCCGCCGCCGACATCACCGATCACGCCGATGCCGTAGCCCGGAATGTACACCTGCGTACCGGCCAACGCATTGAACAAGCTGGGTATGACCGCCACCACCCCGTAAGCTACCTTCATGCCGCTGGCGGTGCCATAGCTGCAGGTGGGGGTGCCGCTGCCACAGGGCGAGTAGGAAGTGGTGTACATCTCGACCGCCTTCCAGTAATTCACCTTCTTGTTGCCAATATCAATGGTGCCGATCGACATACTGGAAGAAACCTGCACCACCTGCGTTATCGGATCGCTCACCTTCGTGATCGGTTGGGTGAGCGTGCGCAGTTCTTCCCCATCCACCAAGGCGATGCGTTTTCGTCCTAGTGATAAACCGGGCACGCCAGCTTTGAGCACCTTTTGATCGCCGGGGTTTAGGGCGTCGCTGCGTTCGTACTCCAACTTGTAAGGGATCATCTGGCTAGAGAACTCTATTACCTCGCTTACGCGGCGCAGGACGATGGTGTTGTTCTCCTTCAACTCGATGATATCCATGCCGGTGGGGGTGAATCCCAGCTCGCGCAGTATCTGAGCCGGCTCGCTCTGCGCGCTGCGTCCGGTGTAGGTCTTATCGCCCACTTTTACCTTAACCAGCCTAGACCGAGTCACCCGCACGGTGCTGCCATCGGCAAGCGGGGTGCTGGGTTCTGGCGCGATGATATCGGCACTGTAAAGGGCGAGGTTTTGCCCATCGAGGAACTCGCGAACCGTGGCAGCAGTGGTTTGGGTTTGATTGGTTTGGTCGTCGAGGATGTAAGTGATAGTGATAGGGGCTGGGGATGGATTCGTGCTAATACTTGGTACCGACCGGCAGGAGGTTAGGAGGAGAGTGATCAAAACTGAGGAATAGAATCTTTGTAGCATAATTCTATTCTAAGGTATTTTTTACGGTGTTGATAAAGTCCTATGCTTTATTATTTTAATTTCAAACATGCGCAGAGTCGTTGGTATGCAAACCCTGCTCGTGCCGGTGTCCCCACCGCGGGTGTGATTGTGACCGTCAGGTCTCCGAACAGCTTGATCAACCCGAGCCGAGCGAGGGCACCTATATCTGGAAAACCTATCTATTCCTTACTGAAGAAAAGCAAGGAACGGATCATACATGGGAGACTCACCGATCAAGGGCGGTTGCTCGGTCACGATAAGGCCACCGAGTTCAGGAGACCGGCACCAGAGTTGAAAAAAAGAGACCTACCTCCGGAGCGCGGAACTAAACTCCCGCGCAAGCGCGGTGGCTACCCCTACCGGATTATCGCTTTCTCCAATAGCTTTGATGACATGCGTCCCGACAATTACCCCATCGGCCAAGTCGGCGGTTTGGGCGGCTTTTTGGGCAGAGTCGATTCCAAAGCCGATGCAGATCGGCAGATCGCTGTGTTGACGGATCTCCGCGATCAGATCAGGCAGGTTGAGAGCGAAGCTGCTACCGCTGCCGGTGATGCCGGTGATACTGACCAGGTAGATAAAGCCACCGGCGTTGTGCGCCAGCTCAGCGATGCGTTCTTTGGGGGTGGTGGGCGCTACCATTAGGATCAGCGGTATATCGCCCAGCACGGCCAATAGGTCTTCAGCTTCTTCCAGCGGTAGGTCGGGAATGATCAGACCAGCGATATCTATAGCGCGGATCCGTTCGACGAAGCGTTTGAGCCCAAAGGCTAGCAAGGGGTTGTGATAGCCCATCAGCACCAGCGGGATTGTGACCCCGCGACCTCGCAGGGTGGCAACGGCTTGCAGGGTCTTCTCGATGGTGATGCCGTTGCTGAGCGCAATCTGGGTAGCATGCTGGATGACCGGACCATCCGCCAGCGGATCGGAGAAGCTCATGCCGATCTCGAGGATATCGGCGCCGTTCTTGGCAAGCGCTTCGATCACGTCGATAGAAGTCTCGAGGTTGGGATAGCCTAGGGGAAAGTAGGGGACAAAGAACTTGTGTTTTCGGTCGAGCTCGCTGATCTTCATTGTTGACCTGCCTGAATGCTCAAAATGGTATCGAGGTCTTTATCGCCTCGGCCGGATAAATTCACCAAGATGGTTTCATCTTTGCCCATTTTAGGGGCTAACTTCATGGCGTAGGCCACGGCATGGCTCGATTCCAGCGCCGGCAAGATGCCTTCTAAACGGCAAAGCGTAGAAAATGCCTGCAAGGCTTCCTCATCGGTGATGTTTGTGTAATGCACTCGCTCGCTGTCGCGCAGCATGGCATGCTCGGGGCCAATGGCGGCGTAATCCAAGCCGGCCGAAACAGAGTGGGTGTCTTCGATCTGGCCGTCCTCGTTTTGCAACACATAGGTTTTGGTGCCGTGGATGACGCCGATGCGCCCTTTGGAGGGGTCGCCAAAGCGGGCGGCGTGCTTGCCACTTTCAATACCCAGCCCGCCCGCCTCCACCCCAAAGATCTCCACATCTGGGTCATCCAGAAAGCCGGAAAAAATGCCGATGGAATTGGAACCGCCGCCTACGCAGGCTACTAGTTTTTCGGGTTTTTTGCCGGTCATCTGGGTGAACTGCTGGCGAGCCTCGGTGCCAATGACGGATTGGTAACGGCGCACGATGGTGGGGTAGGGATGCGGGCCTAGCGCGGAACCGAGCAGGTAATGGGTGGTACCCACATTGGTCACCCAGTCGCGGATGGCCTCGTTGATCGAATCCTTGAGGGTGCGGGTGCCGCTGGTAACAGGTACCACGGTAGCGCCTAGTAACTCCATGCGCGAGACGTTGGGATGCTGGCGGGCAATATCCACCTCACCCATGTACACGACGCACTCCAGACCCAGTAGCGCGCTGACGGTTGCGCTGGCAACGCCATGCTGACCGGCGCCTGTTTCGGCGACCACGCGGTGTTTTCCCATGCGTTTGGCAAGCAAAGCCTGCCCTAGGGCGTTGTTGATCTTGTGGGCGCCGGTGTGGCACAGGTCCTCGCGTTTTAGGTAGATGCGCGCGCCGCCAAGTTGGTTAGAAAGCCGCTCAGCGAAGGTGATGGGGGTTGGGCGGCCAACAAAACTAGCCAGCAAACCGTTGAACTCAGCCTGAAAAACCGGGTCCGCCTCGGAATCAACAAAGGCTTTTTCCAATTCCATCAGGGCCGGGATGAGCGTTTCGGGGACGAACTGACCACCGTATGGGCCAAATTTTGAGGGTAGGATCGTTTTCATTGTTTTTCCATTCCATTTCTGGTATCACACTTGGGCATTTCGAACCTTTTCAACCAACATCCGTACTTTTTCAACGGATTTTTTCCCTATTGCCTCTTCTACCCCCGAGGCGATATCGACACCCCAAGGTGCGGCTTTTTCGATCGCTTCAGCAACATTTGTGGGGGTGATACCGCCCGCTAACAGAAAGCGTTGGTTGATAGTGCCAACATTGTTAAGATCAGCTGCCTTATTCCAATCCAATGAAGCGCCGGTTCCGCCATACTTCCCAGCAACGCTGGCATCTACCAAAAATCGCGGCAAGCTGTTGGCGGCAGGTTGTGGATACAGGTTCGCGTTAGCCGGAAGCGGCAGCCCTCGGTAGGCTTTGTAATTTAGCACCGATAACGAAGCTGCGAAGGAAGGGTCTTCATCGCCATGTAACTGCGCCGCGTCTAAACCGCAATCCATAACATTTTTTTCGATCTCAGCTGCGGCTGCATTGACAAAAACGCCAACACACATCAGGTTGTACCCGCGCTTGCGCAACTCAGCGACCATCGATTGACACTTGGCAGAGCTTACTAAACGAACAGACTTAGCATAAAAGTTGAAGCCTAGCATTTCTACGCCAAGATCGGCGCAAAGTAGAGCATCTTCAAGGGTGGTGATACCGCATATCTTGATGATGGTCATGAGGTTGCCCGCACACTGGCCAATTCGCGCACCTTGGCGGGGATATCAGCCGAGGTGATGATACCCTCGCCTACCAAAATGGCGTCAATGCCGGCATCCGCCAACTCTTGCACGTCCGAGGCGTTAAAAATTCCCGATTCCGCCACGGTAGTGATACCGGCGGGGATAAAGGGCAGCAGCGATGTGGTGGTCTCTAACGATACCTCGAAAGTTTTCAAGTTGCGATTGTTCACCCCAATAATCTGAATATCGCTTACGCGCAAGGCGGTGTCCAGCTCGGCGTGGTTGTGCACTTCTACCAATGGGGTGAGGCCGAGGCTAATGGCGCAATCGTGCAGTTCCTGCAGTCGGGCGGGTTCCAGCGCGGCAACGATCAACAAAGCCGAATCGGCACCGAAAGCTCGCGCCTGGTACAACTGGCTTTCATCGATAATGAAATCCTTGCGTAGGAGCGGGATGGTTATTCCGGTCTGATATTTCAATTCAATCAGGGTTTGGAGCTTGCCCTGAAAGAATTTCTCATCCGTGAGCACGCTGATGGCCGCGGCCCCATTTGATTGATACTGATTTCCCACATCCAACAGGTCTATGTTGGGGGCAAGCAATCCCTTGGAAGGCGAGGCGCGTTTCAGCTCTGCGATCAACCGTACTGCATCGCTTTGTGTTTTGCGGGTGATGGCGGCCTTAAAGTCCCGTTGCAATGGCGCGGCGAAGGCTAGCTGCCTTAGGTTGGCTTTGTCCAAAAGAGCAACTTCGACCCTTTTCTGATCCAGAATGGTGGAAAGAATATCGCTCATTCCAATGGCTCGTGGATGAAGGAACGGCTGAACTCCACTAGATTTTGCAGACTGGCCAAGGCGGCGCCGCTTTCTAACGATGTACTGGCTTGTTCCAAAGATCGTTTTATGTCGTCGGTCTCGATGGAAATGGCGGCGGCGGCGTTCATCAGCACGGAATCGCGGATAGGGCCGGTAAGTTTGCCACCTAACAATTGTCGCATCATTTCGGCGTTTTGGTCCGGTGATCCGCCTTTTAGGTCATCAATGCTGGCGGGCGGCATGCCAAAATCGGCCGGGTTCATTTCAAAGTCGCTCAATTCGCCGGCTCGCAGCTGGCAAACCTGATTAATACCGCAGGTATTTAGTTCATCCGTGCCCTGCGCGCCGATCAACACCATGGCGCCTTTGCTTCCCAAATTCTTGAGAACATTGGCTATGGGGCGCACTAGTTTGTCCGAGTAAACGCCAGTAAGTTGAATATCGGCGCCGGCGGGGTTGGTGAGCGGACCAAGCACGTTGAAAATGGTGCGCTGGCCGATCTCTTTACGTGGGCCGATGGCGTATTTCATGGCCGGGTGGAATTTAGGGGCGAACATAAAACCGATATTGAGTTGGTCAATGGCCAAGCCAACCTGCTCGGCGGTTAGGTCTAGATTTACCCCCAACGCTGAGAGAACATCAGCGCTGCCACACAGCGAAGACGCGGCGCGGTTGCCGTGTTTGGCGATCTTTTTGCCAGCGCCTGCCATTACAAAGGCGGCGGCGGTAGAAATATTAAAGGTATGAGCGCCATCTCCGCCGGTGCCCACAATATCGTAGAGTGGAACGGAGCGGTCCGTTACGGTCACTTTTACAGCGGCGTTGCGCATACCTTGCACAGAGCCGGTGATCTCGTCGATGGTTTCGCCCTTCATACGAAGGGCTACTATGTATGCGCTCACCTGAGCCGGAGTGGCTTCGCCGGTCATAATGACGCCCATAGCGGATTCAGCTTCCTCACGGGTGAGGTGTTCAGAATTGATTACTTTCGCGATATAGGGTTTTAACATGGGATCTCCGCTAACCAACCCCGCCTTGCAGCGAGAGAAAATTTTTCAGGATTTGTTTGCCGTATTGGGTAAGAATCGATTCGGGATGGAACTGTACTCCATAGGTGTTCTGCCCTTTTACTTTGATAGCCATGATCTCTTCATCGTTTGTAACGCCGGTCACTTCCATCGTTTGGTTGCCTTGCGGTATTTCCACGATCAGCGAGTGGTAGCGCATAACCTCAAAGGGACTGGGAATATCTTTGAAGATGCCTTGGCCGTTGTGGGTGATGGAACTGGTTTTTCCGTGCATCAATTGGCCAGCGCGAACCACTTTGCCGCCATTCACAGCACCAATGCATTGGTGCCCCAAACACACCCCCAGCACAGGTACCTTGCCGGAAAAATAGCGTACGCAATCCTCCGAGATGCCGCCATCGGCGATCGGGTCTCCGGGGCCGGGCGAGATCACCAATGCTGTCACATCCATTTTTTTAACATCTTCCATCGTGAGAGCGTCGTTGCGTACAATGGTTATCTCCGCGCCGAGTTCGCCAAAGTACTGAACTAGGTTGTAGGTGAAAGAATCGTAATTATCGATCATCAAGATCATTTCTGCCCCCCATACTCACCGAACAGATCCACCTTGTCGCTTACTAAATCTGCCGAGTAGGAAAGACCAGTGCGTTCGCGAACCAGCTCCATGGTGCGGCGGGCTTCACGTTGCATTTTTTGTATGCCGGCATTGAGCACATCTTGCACCATCATTGGATGATTAGTGAAGTAAGCGCGTTTCTCGCGGATAGGGTCGAGGAAGTTATTGAGCGCGATGGTTAGCTTATCCTTCACTTCCACATCACTGACTTTGCCAGTTCTGTAACGTTCTTTTAGGTCGGCAACTTCATCTTTTTTGCTATTAAAGGCATCGTGATAAATGAACACTGGGTTACCTTCTGTGTGTCCAGGGTCGCTGGCGCGCAAGCGGGTGGGGTCGGTGTACATCCCCTTTACCTTGGTTGCCACAGTAGCGGGGTCGTCAGAAAGGTAGATGGCGTTGTGCAAACTCTTGCTCATCTTGTTCTTACCATCGGTGCCGATCAGCATCGGGATACCGCTGAGCAGATCTTGCGGCTCGTCGAAGGTTTGGCCGTAGATGGTGTTGAAACGGCTAGCGATCTCGCGGGCTAGTTCTACATGGCTTTGGTTATCTTTGCCAACCGGCACCACATTGGCGCGTGGTAGTAGAATATCCACCGCCTGTAAAACAGGGTAGCCTAGCAAGCCAAACGGCATCGAACTGATATGGGCATCCCTAGCCATTTCCTTGAGGGATGGGATGCGCTGCAGGCGGCTAACCGTGACCAGCATCTCGAAGATGAGGTTGAGCTGAAACGTTTCGGGAATAGCCGATTGAACGTAGATAGTACTCTTGTTGGGGTCGATGCCCACCGAAAGATAATCGATGGCGATCTCACGAATGTAAAAAGGTAGGTCTTTGATGTAGTTCGGCTCGGGCTTGGTGGTGAGCGTGTGTAAGTCCGCGATAATGAAATACGAATCGTATTGATCTTGCATGCTGAGACGATTCGCAAGAGAGCCGACGTAATGGCCGAGATGTAATTTGCCGGTAGGGCGGTCGCCGGTGAGCAAACGTGGTTTTGGGGTTTTGTTTGTCATGTCCATTTGTCCTTTCACATCAAACTTTCTGTTAATTCGATCGCCTTTAACATGGCGGAAGCTTTGTTGATGGTTTCTTGATACTCGGCTTGCGGGACGGAATCCGCAACGATTCCAGCTCCGGCTTGCACCGTAAAGCGGTTACCTTCTACTACTAAAGTGCGGATGGTGAGGCAGGTATCCATGGCGCCATCGAAGCCGAAATACCCCACCATGCCGCCGTATGCGCCTCGGTGGTTCTGCTCCAAAGCGCTGATGATCTCCATCGCGCGGATCTTCGGCGCACCTGAGACGGTGCCGGCTGGGAAGGCGGAGCGAACTAGATCGAAAGCGTTCAGTCCCGGCTTTAGCTGCCCTTCCACATTGCTTACTAAGTGCATTACGTGAGAGTATTTTTCTACAATGGCGAAATCGGTAACATTGACGCTGCCAAATTGGCATACGCGACCGAGGTCGTTGCGGCCAAGGTCTACCAACATTACATGTTCGGCATTCTCCTTAGGGTCAGCGATCAAATCCGCCATCAGCTGTTGGTCTTCCAACGGAGTTTGCCCGCGCTGTCGGGTTCCTGCAATGGGGCGCAGACTGGCGATATTGTTTTCCAAACGCACGAACATTTCGGGGCTAGAACCTACGATGAAATAGGGTCGATCAAGAGCTTGGCCGAGATCGAAAAAATACATATAGGGGGATGGATTGAGCCGGCGCGAGGTACGGTACACGTCGAATGGGTCGGCGGTAGAGACTTTACTGAATTGCTGTGACAGAACAACCTGAAAGATATCTCCCGCTTTTATGTTCTCTTTAGCGGTGATCACTTTTTCTTCAAAATCGGCCTGCATCATATTGGCAATGGGTTTCTCAGAAGGAATCAGTTTAGCCGGTGGAATGATCAGTGGGGTGTTGATCTTCCTCAACACATCTTCGATGCGGGCATTTGCGGTTTCCTCGTTTCCATCCAACAAGTGCGTGATGACAAAGACGCTGCGGCGGGCATGATCGAAAGCGATGATGGTATCGGTAAGCAAGTAGTGCGCCAGTGGAGCCGCGCTGGGCTTGATGTCTTTTTGCAGGCTTGGTTCGAAAAATTTGATCATATCAAACCCCATATACCCCACTAAACCTCCAATAAAGCGTGGCAATCCTTCGACGCGCTCTACCGAAGTGCCTCCAATTTGGTTGTGAAGAAAAACCGTGGGGTCTTCGCCGGGGAGCAATGTCTTGATGGATCTCAAACCATCCTTGTGGATCTGAATGTGATCGTCAAACAAAATGTATTGTGCCACCGGGTTGATACCAATGAAGGAATAACGCGCGATCTTATCCCCACCCTCCACCGATTCTAACAAAAAGGAGGGGTTCTCGTTCTTCACCTTGAGGTAAACGCTGATCGGTGTATCTAGATCGGCGGTAATTTCTTTATAAATGGTTCGGATCGTTTTATTATTCATAAGCATCCTAGCGGGGTCCAACTTTCTTTTAAACAAAAAATCCCAATCTGTCCTATAAAGGGACGAGAAGGGATTCCCGCGGTGCCACCCAGTTTAGTATCAACGATACTCACTTGATCATCAGCAAAGGAGTTGAACTCAGTTAGTGATGCCGCAGAGTAACGGTTGCGGTTTACGGATCGGTGTACTTGGCGTTTGCCGTTCTACCTCTCAACTCAATGGTCCATTCACATTTTGCGCTTTTACCCTATTCTCACCGATCGAGGGCTCTCTGAAAATCGCTTTTAATGCTACTCGTCCACGTCAACGTTTTTAGCTATTTAATTGTTGTAATTATATGCAAGGCTGAGACGATGTCAAGGAATAAAAGACGACATGCGTTTTGATACAAGTTTTGGTATTGTGTAGGCAGGCTAAATCTAAACCAAATTTATGGAATTTCGGAACCTTTTTCAATAGGGCGAAATATAGATTTCTTAAAAGTGAAGTACAACCAAGATTAAAAGGGGGCATGGGATGATCTCTATCGCCGAATTGAGTTTATGCCTGGTTCTTAGATCATATAGTGCTTGAACTGTTTCAGAGTATCTTCCGGTAAGGAATGGCAAAAGTCAAAGGCACTAGGGTCAACTTTTTTGAGAGAAGCGGGGATGTTGATTGTTTTAAGATTGCTGCAGCAATGAAAAGCTCTTCTCTTGATCTCGATCATCTCGTCGGGGAGAGTGACGGTTTCCAATTTTTTACAATACTCGAATGTACAAACCGGCAGGCGTTTCATCGTGGATGGTATTGTGATCTTTTTGAGACGCGGGGCATGGAATGGTTTGAGGCTAGTAAACCCTTCTGGTATGATCAACTCTTCTAATTTGCCGGTATGGCAATCCGATCCCGTTCTACGTAGAAGGTTATCTCCGTATTTGGTTGGGAAGGTAGCGGTTTTTTCCTTTCCCAGATAAGCTTCAATAACGTATTCTCCACCGGATCGAATCGCGACCCTCCAAAACGTATTGACATAATCCTTCGTGGTCAGGTCATTCAAATCGTAATTAAATAATTCGTCAACCCCATCCTTCGATTTTTGCTCTTGCTTGAAATCCATTAATGCCAAAGCGATTTCAGTTGCGCTGGCTTTTTGTGCCGCATCGAGCAATTCATCACAGTTATCCTTTGTGACCAGGATATTGAATAGATTTTTGAAAGTTTGATGATTTTGTGGATTTTCAATCCACTCCTTGGCGTAGAGATGTCGATTGCGTTTTATGCTTTCCGTTATCTTGTCGTGTCCATCTCCCTCGATCCAAGTGGAAAGATTGCTGATGACTGTCTGCTTATAATCACCGAATTTATACGCGGAAAATTCTTTTTCATAGAAAGGATATAGAGCAGCATAATTATACCGTTGGTACGGGGTCTGTTTGAAAGAATCACAAGAAATGGTTTGGAGGGTGTCTGGCAGGTCAAGGCGGGTGAGGTTGGAACATCCACTGAATGCCCCTGCTTCGATCCGTCTCAATTTTGACGGAAGGTGAACTTTTGTTAGGCTGGTACATTCCCTGAAGGTATACTTTCGAATTATTTCTATCGAATCGGGTAACTGAACCTCTGTGAGCCCCTGACATCCTTCGAAGGCACCGTCCTCAATGACTTTCACGGAGGAGGGGGAGAACGACCTCAGACAGACCTTTACATCCCATAAAAGCAGCTGCTTCAATCCGATGTACTGATGTTGGAATGATAATATTGCTCAATCTAGGACAATTTTTAAATGCTGCCATCCCAATTTCTTTTACCGAACTGGGAATGTGAACGGAAAGGAGGTCAGACCTGTTCGCGAATTCAAATAGTTTGATACTCGTTGCTCCATCCGGTATGATCAGTTCCAAGTGTTCTCAACTCCGTGGTTCGGTATTTTGTACCATTCTATGATTTCTGCTTTCTTATGTTCTAATTATAACGGTTATGCTTTCCATTTACCGCCAATGCGACCGCATGGTCAATTTTATTTTAATTTCTGTAGACAAATAAGGTGGTTTCGTTGTTGAATCTACGGTTTTCAAAAACCGCTCCCTGGATTCCATTATGAGAATCGCCCCCTTTTTACCAAAAGTACGGTTCCGCTTCTGATATGGTCTATTTCTTTCGAAGCACCCTCACGTAAAAAATAACCAACCATGCCAAGTAAACCAATAGACCTAACGTTTCAAATGTAAAGATAATTGGATCGATGGTTGGGTCGAGTGCTTTGAAATCGGTTGAAGAATTGATGGCGAATAAACCAAATACTGCCGCACCCCCTGCGACCAATATTGCTTTCATCAGCGCATCCTGCCTTTCGGGGTTGGTAAAGGCGGTAAACAGAAAAACAGACCAACCAAAAGCCAAAAAAGAGATGATGCGATCTTGATAGGGGTAAGACTGGACATTAAAGTAAATGAATAAGACCGGTACTTTGATCTCAAAGAAATGCACGATGGAAACAAGGAAAAAGTAGAAAGACCCTGCGAGCAGTGAGTATTTTAGGATGCGATAGTTGAGGGACATGACCTGACCTCTTTAGAATTTCAGTCAAATTATATTGCATTTAGAGCTGAAAGGAGGTAGGTTGGAATGACCTTATATGATTTTTGGATTTGGGAAAACCAATAAATGGATTCATTTAATCGGTCCGCTCTAAATTAGGGTTCGAAGTATTTTATTCCTGCCTCGTTAGCGATGTCGCGTAAAGCTATTTTCCCCTCTGGTCTACCAAAAAAGTCCAATACCTTATTAAATTGAATTAGCACGTCCGTTTCATTGAGTGAGAATTCGGACGCCAATCTTCTGGCCTCTTTTTTCGGTTGGCCAGAAATTCCTGTTGAAAAACAGAAAATGTAAGCTTCAGTTTTTCCAAATTTTCTATTGATAAAAGACCATAATCTTTGCGCAAAAAAGTGAAACAATCGGTCTGGATCAGCAATTTTTATTTTTGTCAAATAATTTATTAAGTCTGAACGGTCGAAAGGATGTTCGTTGACGTTTGAAAGGAAGGTAGTGAGCCCAATACGCCGAGTCTCATTTGTTTGTGATTTATTTTTGAGATATAGTTCATTCTCTGATAATTTTGATGAAGGCCGTTTTTTGACTTGGCCGGCAGGTGAGTATGGCTTTTTAATTGTTGATTTTTGATTTGGGAGGGAAAAGTCAACTGGTTTGGAAATCCGGTGATCAAGATGTCCGCTAACATTGTAGTTTGGAACATAATTATTCATGTTTGCCCCGCACACAGGGCATAAATTATCTTGTATGTCGCGAGGGTTAGGACAACCACCACAATTTGGACAGATATTTTCCATAACGAACTCCCCTTTTCATAACCCTAATAAAAGCTGAATAGAAATAATTATAAAATAAAAGAACCACCAAGAAAAGTGCCTGGTGGTTCTTCGGTAGAGATCAAATGAGAGGGTGCTTCCTTTAGCGCAGAGCATCCCAGCCGGCGTACTTGGCGGTGTTGCCAAGCTCAGCCTCGATGCGGATCAGTTGATTGTATTTGGCTACGCGGTCTGAGCGGGCGGGGGCGCCGGTTTTGATCTGGCCGGTATTTAGCGCTACAGCCAAGTCAGCGATGGTGGCGTCTTCAGTTTCACCGGAGCGGTGGCTAGTGACGGCGCGCCAACCTGCTCGATGGCAGGCTTCTACTGCTTCGATGGTCTCGGTGAGGGAACCGATCTGGTTCACTTTAACAAGTAAGGCGTTGGCGGCGTTTTCTTGAATACCACGGCGAACGCGTTCTGGATTGGTTACCAACAAATCATCGCCCACGATCTGGCAGGTATCGCCGAAGGTAGCGACGGCAAGCTTCCAGCTTTCCCAGTCATCCTGGGCAAGGCCGTCTTCAATTGAGACGATGGGGTAGTCATTTACCCATTTCGCCCAAAACTCAACCATTTCGGGGCCAGTGAGCATTTTGCCTTCTTTGCGAAGGTTATATTTTCCGGTTTTTTCGTCAAAAAGTTCTGAGGCGGCGGGGTCAAGAGCGATGGCTACATCCGCGCCGCGACCGGCTTTGAAACCAGCTTTGGCAACAGCGGCTAAGATCACTTCAATGGCT
>CAIRYE010000467.1 GCA_903882765.1 uncultured Anaerolineae bacterium | reverse complement strand
CCAACATCACTATCGCGCATATTCTTGCCAACGATTTTATCCAAAGCCAAGCCGGTGTCAGCAAGGTAACGGCTGTTGGCGTATTTTATAACGCCTTCCGCGTCGGTAAGAACAATATCACTCAAGTTTTGGTCTATGGCTGCCAGCAACAACCGTTGTTGTTCCATTAGGCTAACTTTTAGGTTCGATTCTGCCTTTAAATTGCTAAGTGATGTCCCCAATTTCACAACAGTAGATTCGAGGATAAGACCAGAAACAAAAAAGACCAACGTGAAAGTGATCCAAGATGGGAAGGGGTCTGACCTTAAAGTGGGGATATCGGGCATGTATGGTGTATTTAGATCGAACAACATAAGCCACAACACCAACAAGGAACTCAGAATAGTAGAAAATACCACCCCGCGCCGCCCAAAATACAACCCGCAAAAAAATATGATGATCAAATAAACTGGTGTGGCTGGGCAATAGATCGTTCCCATCGAAAAGATGATGGCGGTATTGATCGTAAAGCCAGAAATGACGATGAGTACGCTCGCTACCAACATTCGGCGTTTGGCGTAAAGAAACCGCGAAACAACCATAACAGGGATAAGAAGCAGGTCTAAATAAAAAACGAGAGGAGGAATGGCCTTGGTGGAAAATTGAAAGACAGCCAGCATTAATACATACAAAATGATCGTAATGCTGAGATAATTCAGCATTCGCGAACGCAAATTAAACATTTCGTCACCCTCAACGAGGATGGGCTGTAAAAATTTAAAGTTGTCTTTTGCCATTAGGAGGAATCCCTTAAACCATTCTAACACATAAGCATTAACGTTAAACATTTTTTAGAATTAATTTTAATGTTTGATAATACCCCCTATGTTCGCCCTCCACCCCTCCGCCAAAATGTTCTCCAAGTACAAAATAGCCTGCGTAAAGGCATCTGCCGGGTCATTCATCCGCGCCGCCGGAAACTTCAACAGCGATTCTTCAAAATCAAATAGCCACGGCACACTTTCATGTGGTTCCGGCAGCAAAACACAACCGCGCTCGCACCACAAGCTTGCTTGCCTAGCCCGGGCGGCTTTGCTCTGCTGCCCCGGCTGAAACGCGATCAATATCTCCGCGATCTCCGCCGGCGCGCTCTGTTCCAGTGTTTGCAAGGCGCTAATACCGCTCGCCTTGTCCTCAATGATCACCCCTCGCAATTTACCGTCATAGTTCCACCGCTCCGCCTCATCCAACACCACCCGCGCCAATTGCGGAAAGCTATACTTGCCCCACTGCGCCTGCCGCAGCCGCAAGCGATACTCCGGCAGCAGCTCCAGCACCACCATAGCGCTGGCGTCGTTTTGCTCCCCATCCTTCAGCGCCGTATCCCAGCTTAGCCACCTGCCAACCACCTGCCCGCTCCCTTCCCCGTTCTCCTTCCCCAACAAAAACCGGTTCTGCCCCGCCCACCAGCTCGCCTTATAAATAGACCCGCCATCAGCATACGGCCGCTGATTGTACTGCCCGGCATACCCCCGCTCGCCCAAGTTCTGTTTAGCGGCAGCCATCTCCGCCACCCCAAAACGAGCCGGCCACAGCGGCTGCCCAACCTCGCTTCGCGCGTCAGCCAAACCGCGCAAAGGCAAAAACAAACGCGGCGTATATTCCGCCGGCAGGCACAAATGCTGCGTTCTTTCTCCGGCGTCCAACCCCGCTCCGCGCTCCAGCAAATGCCCGGTTAGGTCTTGCTCATGCAGCCGCTGCATAATGATCACCCTATGCGGGTTCTTCGGATTGTTCGCCCTCGTGGTCAGCGCTTGATCATAGATCTCGTTCACCTTCTCCCGTTGCGCGGCGTTGTCCGCGTCCTGCGCCCGCAGCGGGTCATCCACCACCAAAAGATCACCCCCCTCGCCGGTTACCGCGCTATTAAAGCTAAAGGTAAGCCGCGAGCCGCCTTGGTCGTTCTCATAACGGCTTTTCAGATTCTGGTCCCCGCGCATCTTAAAAGAAGCCCCAAACCGCGTCCGATACCAATCACTTTGCAGCAGCCGCCGGCTCTTCAGCGCGTCCCGCACCGCCAAAGGGCTGGCGTAGCTGCCCGTCAGCCAAGTAAGCTGCGGCTGGCTGATCCAGCTCCAAGTAGGGAAAAACACCGATACCAACAAACTCTTCATATGCCGCGGCGGCACGTTGATGATCAAGTTATTGATCTCGTCGCAATACACCGCCTGCAAATACTCGCAGATCAGCCCAATGTGCCAATTATCCACAAACGGCCTGCCCGGCTCCACCAGGGGCCAAGCCCGCTCCACATACCGGTGCAAATTCCTCCGGCAAAGCTCCGCCTCAACAGCTGCCAAAGCCCGCCGGATCTCCTCCTTGGTCCTATCCTGTTTTACAAGCCCTCCTCAACGGGTCCATCATCGCCATTCCCCAAAAGCGCCGCCGGCGCGCTCGTCCCGGGCTTCGGTCCTTCGCCGGCTTTGCTTAAAAGGTCCAAAAGGCTTTGCAGATCCTCCTCGCTCATCACGTTGGCATTCCCCAAAACAGAATCAGATAGCAGCTTCAGCT
>CAIRYE010000466.1 GCA_903882765.1 uncultured Anaerolineae bacterium | reverse complement strand
TAAGATCGAACACGCTCATTCCCGGGGGTATCTTCGAAAGATCAAAACCCGCGCCTTGCCCCATCGCGGCAGCCTTGCTTGGGTCTTGTTGCGCCTGCTCAATAAAAGCGGTCGCAACCAAGGCACGGCTGATGAAGGGATTGATGGCATCGATCTCAGTCGGCTCGAGGTTTTTTAATGTGTAGATCGGGTTACCATCCAGTGCGGGGTATTTTTCATTTAGCGCCGCGTAATCGCTGGAAGTTGGTTCTACCAGAATGTAAGCGGCATCTAATTGTGTCTTTTCTTCAGCGCTAAGAAAAAGGGATATGTGCTGGTAGGTGCTCTCGCGCATTGCGGATGGAACACTGCTGTCGATTCCACCTTGTTGTATCCCATAATTAACGATCTTGGAAAGATAATCGGGTAGGGTGAGATCTGCCTGTGCCTGGGCAAACAAAAGCAAGATCGTGATCAGGATCGGCAGGGTGTAGCGTTTGATGTACGGAAAAAGTCGAATCATAAGGTTCCTTAAAGTCTGACCTAAATATTTTTCTGGTCTAATGTTGCGGTTTTATCGATCAATAATTGCAGCGACGTTTGGATCTGTTCTTGCTCAGCTGGGCTAAGCAGGTCTACCAGCTCGGTCAGCCAACCTTGCCTAGCTTCCATGCTTTCTCGAACTAAAACATTTCCTTCCGGAGTTAGCGAAATAAGCTTGTTTCGGCGGTCTTGCGGGTCTTCTATGCGGGCAACCAATCCTTGCTGAACCATTTTCTCCAGCATCTGAGATGCCGCGGCGTTTGAAACGCCCAAATGATCCCCAAGATCAGAAACCCCGCATTTTCCTTTGTAATGCACCCTAAATAGCGCGTTGATCATGGCCATCGACGAATTTCGATCCTTGGTAAAGAGGATCAAATTGCGCATCGAATGGCGCATAACCACTTGCATCCATTGCAGCAGGGTGGTGTTGAGTTGGTTTGTCATCGAATGTTCCTTCTAAATAGTTAAGCGCGCTAAACTATAAAGTAAGATTAAGGGAAAGTCAAGACAGGTCCGCAAATGTTAATGAATCTCACATAATAGCCAAAAATTTCATTAACAAAAAAAGAAGGCTGTCTTTACGACAGCCTTCCAACGTACTACCCCCTACAATTACAGTGGCGTCCCCCCTACATTACCACTGACGATTCTTCTTGGTGTTATAGGAAATCGTATGCATTTCCTTGTGTTCCATCTCCGCCATGTTATTAGAGCGCATCCGATCGGCGACGTGGGTGTAATAATATACCCGGTCTGGGGCCAAAAATGAACGGAATTTTATCAAAGCGGCCATGATTTTTTCTGCTGCCATAGGTCCTTCCCCGCGTCGTTCCATCCTCAACCCTTCAGTCTGCAAGTCCGAAAGAGTAACTTCGGCGTAGCGTGCCACCAATTCAGGTAAGGCGGGTGCGGCATCCACATCAGCTTGCCCTGCGTAGGTAAGGATGTGCTCTGCCTGGAAGGATACTGATTGATTTTCGGTATCCAGCCCTGTTACGGTGACGACGCAGCCAATCGAAGCAATATCGGGCTGGTTGTGAATGGTCGCGATCACATACACCTCTTCAACCGCCTCAGAAAACAGATCGTTCACTTTGATGGTGACCTTGTTGCCAAGAGGTAGGTTGATGTAGGAACCCAATACTCGGAAGTTGTAACCGAACGGGACCATCAATTCAACATTGATGTTCTTGATCATGATCTCGCCCAACTCACCTAGTTCCCGTTCAAACAATTGTGGGATCTGCTCGGGGCTGGCGATGTAATGAAAGTTG
>CAIRYE010000465.1 GCA_903882765.1 uncultured Anaerolineae bacterium | reverse complement strand
CTACGGTTTAGCTACCATTCATGGCGCGTTTGCCCTTTAATTATTGACCTGGTAGCTGTTTACTTGAAAAAACTACTAGAAAACCATACCACAAGGTTAGAATACCTTGACACGAGGTATTGATTAATATATAATTATATGTAAAATAATTTAAATCAGTGGAGAAGATGATGGAAAAACAAACTTGGCAGACACCAGAGATCAAAGAGCTTACCCTTGATAATACATTTGGTGGTGTAGTTTCTAGTTCGATTGAATTGTTCACTGCTCTAAATAATACAAGCAATCCCTAAGCTGCGATCAGCAATAATTGGGTTAGGGGCAATTACTGCTCTGAACTCTTCTCATAAGACCGTTAGTTTTCATTACCAATGGTCCCTAAATAGAAATGGTTTGCCAAGGGTTTGATGGATGTTTATACCTCTACTATTTGGCATTTTTTACGAAAATCGTTCAAAAATCATCAAAATTTGTTGCATCTGAGGAGTTTTACCATGAAAAATAAAGCATTATCTATCCTCGTCCTTCTCGCTCTTCTCCTTGCTCTTTTCCCTACTTCTGCATTTGCTTCTGCCCCTGCACCTGTAAAAGTTGATGTTAGAAACCAAACCGGTGGAACTGTAAGCCTTAGCCTCACTTTGGCATCGGAAGATCCTAACTTCAAGACGATTGAAGAGGGTGTGACGAATTTTTCTATTGAAGATGGCGTTTATACCTATTATGCCATTACCCCTTGCGGTAATCAGTCTGGAGTATGGAACATCAACGTAGCCAAAACTCTTTATATCACCTGCAGATCAGTCATGCCAGCCCTCGCACTTTCCAAAGATTCCACTGGCTGCGAAATGGGTTTATACGAGTATTGGTCCGGTCACCCAGGTGGAGTTGCCTTTTTTGGTTGGAACGCATGGGGCAGTCAATTGGCCAATGAAACGTACGACCTTTGGCAGATAGTTGTTTCCTCCCCACAGGAAGTAGCCAGTGTATGGAATGCCCACGGATATGTCAATTATGGCGTTGGATGTTACGATAAAACGTCGCATTATTCTAACTAACACTTAACTCAATTTTAAACATCAAAGCGATCCTTGATTTCAGGGGTCGCTTTTTTATTGTCCATAGATCTTCCGCCAAGCACATTACCCGCTTCATGCAAGCTATCGATTTGCGTCCAGCTGGTATTGCCTATGCACGGTGCTCAAAGCAAGTGCCCACAGTCATCATCCTAGGTTTCATTCTGTGGGACAAATCGGCTAAGATTTTTCTCCCTTATACAAGGATTTTTGATATACATATTTTATATTTTATTTTTAGGAGTAGGCATATGAAAAGATCTATTCTAACCACCCTTGTCCTGATTGCCCTGTTCGGTATCATGGTTCCCGGCACAGTTTTTGCTGCCGCTCCCGCTGATGTAACAGTCTACATCCGAAACCAAACCGGTGGGCAAGTAAACCTCAGCCTCACCCTCCCCGGTGAAGATCCCATCTTCAAAACCCTTGAAACCGGAACCTCAAGTTTCGAGATCACCGAGGGCACGTATGATTATTACGCTAGCACACCTTGTGGCAATATCTCGGGGCAGTGGAATTTCACAACGAATAGAACCCTTTTCCTCACCTGCAAAAGCGGGGCACCTGTAAATTCGCTGGAAATGGACCGCTCTTGTGTCTTGGGAACGTTCTACATCGCTTACAACATGTTCGAAAGTTGGAGACTCTGGAAAGAATATGACATGCAGGTTGCGTACGATTGGGATGGAACGGTCCTCACCGATGTACATAGCTATGTCGAATGGTCTAACTATAATTTCCCTTGGGCGAACGCCTATGCTGGTTGTTACGACCACAGCATGCCTAAGAACATACCTTAAAAATGATCAAAAAAGGGAGCATTGGGTAGCCAACGCTCCCTTTTTTTGCCCTTACTAATTATTTGTTACACCGATGTTCTTCCCTTACCCTTAATCAGTCAATCAGTATCCGGCGCCCCCATTGAACCCAAGATCTCCCAAGCGTTGGTCACTCAACCAATCGCACGTCCATGGCCGCGGGTCACCAGCCTCTCCATCCTCAGCCGGTCATTAGCACCTTCGCGCACACTGATCCAATACCGCAAAACAGATCGATCCTCTCCTCTAGCTCGATATGTTACAATCGTACTGCTCTACCGCAAATTCCTACCCGAGGTGCCGCTTGACATTCCAACTACTGCTCGACCTTGACGATACATTACTGGATACCAACATCGATACGTTCTTACCAGCGTATTTCAAAAGCCTTACCGCCCACGCCCAAGGCCACGTGGCGCAAGATGTCTTCGCCGCCCACCTAATGAAGAGCACACAGGTGATGTACGCTAGCAAACAAGCCAACCTCACCCTCGAGCAAGCCTTCGATGGCGCCTTCTACCCCAACATCGGTAGAAGCAAACATCATATGGCCGAAATGCTGGAAGAGTATTACGATAACGAGTTCCCAAAACTCGGCATCTACACCCGCCAAATACCACAGGCCATCGATCTGGTGCAATGGGCCTTCGAGAAAGGCTGGCAGGTCACCGTCGCCACCGATCCGCTCTTCCCGCGCAAAGCCATCCTCAGCCGTCTGCGCTGGGCCGGCTTAGAACCTGCCGCCACCCCCTTCCGCTTCATCTCCGATTTTCACACCTTTCACTTCGCCAAGTCCTCCGTGGCCTACTACCCAGAGCTCTTGGCCTGGCTCAATTGGAACGATGAGCCGCTGCTGATGGTTGGCGATAGCATGGAGCGCGATATCAACCCCTCCCTAGCCGCCGGCATCCCAGTGTTCTGGCTCACCGCCGCCAAAAACGACGCGCTAGGTTTTCCCAACGGCACCTATGCAGATCTAAAAATCTACCTCGAGAACACCGACCTGGAAACCCTGCGCGTGGATACCAGCACCTCCAGCGCCCAACTGGCCTCCCTCTTGGCAACCCCCGCCTTCTTTCACTCTTACCTCAACACCGCCCAGCTCAGCCCGGAAGCCAACCCCGACCACGCCCAAGTGATCTTCGACCTGTGCGATGCCGAGCTTGAGGTGAACACCCCCTGGGTAAAAGCGCTGCTGCGCCAACCCACCGACCCAGCCGAAGATGAAGCCGCCGACACCGATTCCGCCAGCGAGGCCTTCGAACTGTTCTACGCCGCCCGCCAAAACCTGCTCACCAGCCTGCGACAAATGCCGGCGGAGCAATGGCAGGAGAAAGTGACCCAAGGCGTGCTTAAGCAGATGGTCGCTCAAGACCGCGTCTTCTTGCGGCAAGCCTACACCAACCTGCACAGCTAACCGTTCGCATCCCAAAACGCCCCCGAATCAAATCGACCGGGGGCGTTTTTTTGATGACAAACAGCCATCCTTAACCGTGACAATCTTCCACGGTACATTCTTGACACAACTTCACCGCTGAGGATATACTATACTCACTGAGTGAGTATAGTATATGAAACCAAACCGATCCGACGAACTCTCCCCTGAATTTACCCTGCTGGGCTTGTTGTACGATTCTCCCAGCCATGGCTACGAACTGCACCAAAGTATCACCACCCACCTCGGCTATATTTGGAACATCAGCCAAAGCCAAACCTACAGCGTCCT
>CAIRYE010000464.1 GCA_903882765.1 uncultured Anaerolineae bacterium | reverse complement strand
CATTCGCCGCAACCACTACAAACGGATAATGCCCCCTATCGCCAAGATCAGTTCCCGAACCGCAGGGTCCGACTTTCTCTACCTACGCGATTGGGGAACATAGTTGATGCTAAAAATTCCACCCTCATTAACCCACCGTAATTTTCGCTTACTCTGGCTCGGTCTGATCATTTCCATCGCCGGCTCTCAAATGCAGTATGTCGCCATCCATTGGCACATCCGCGACCTAACCGGCGTGCCCGACCCGCTCGCCCTGGGCGGCATTGGTCTCGCCCGCATCCTCCCCATTATCATTTTCTCCGCCATCGGTGGTGTGGTTGCCGACTCCTACGATCGCAAGAAGATCTTATTCATTACCCAATCCGTTCAGGCCATGGTTGCGGTAGGCTTAGCGCTCCTAACTTTTGGCGGTCAAATTCAGATCTGGCATATCTACCTCCTCACCGCCACCCAAGGTGCCGCAAACGCCTTCGATCTCCCCGCCCGTCAGGCAATGGTTCCCAACTTGTTAAGCCCAAAAGACTTGCCCAACGCCTTTAGCCTCACTTCGATCGCTTTCAACATCGGTGCGGTTTTTGGTCCAGTGCTTGGTGGATGGGTCATCGCCACCCTCGGCATGGGCTTCACCTACCTTATCAACGCCATCTCCTTCGGCGCGGTTCTCCTCGCCTTGCTGCTCATGCGTGATATTCCCCAAGACCTTAAAAACCCCAGCGGCATCAATTTCGCGGCAATTTGGGATGGCGTCAAGTTTATTTATCACCGAAAACTGATCTTCTCCACCATGATCATGGATTTCTTCGCCACTTTCTTCGCCAGCGCTAACACCATGATGCCCATCATCGCCCGCGATCTGCTCAACGTCGGCGAGGTTGGCTACGGCTGGCTTATGTCCGGCCAAGCCATCGGCTCTGTCATCACCGGGCTGATCATTTCGCAATTATCAGAAATTAAAAAACAAGGGGCATACTTCCTGGGCTCCGTTGGTATTTTTGGCCTTACCACTATCATCTTCGGTCTATCCAATAGCTTTTACCTGTCGATGTTCGCGCTGATGATCATGGGTTCGGCTGATTCTATTTCCACCATCATCCGCAATACCATCCGCCAATTACAAACCCCCGATAACATCCGCGGCAGAATGACCAGCATCAACCAGATCTTCTTTATGGGCGGCCCGCAATTAGGGGAAGTTGAAGCCGGCGTAGTAGGGTCGTTGTTTGGCATTCAAACCGCTATCGTCACCGGCGGAATTGGCACCATCCTCGCACTTATCTTCATTATGAGCAAATTTCCTATCCTGTTATCCTATTCTAGCCATCCATCTGAGCACTCCCCCGAGATTGTGAAATAAAATATTAGTGATATTAGGTAATAGAAAAAGTGACAACTTTCTATATCCTCTAGGCGCAAATTTGTTTACAATTCAAAGTATCCATTTTTAAAAAACATGGGTAAAAGGCAATTTTTAAGTATTTATATTTTTTACAAGGAGTGTTTATGGATGCAGTAGCTTTATCTCGCTTACAGTTTGCTCTGACCACCATTTACCACTGGCTTTTTGTCCCACTTACCCTGGGATTAGGCTGGTTTGTGGCGTTTATGCAAACCCGCTATTACCAGACCAAGGACGAAACCTGGCACAAAATGTCCAAATTTTGGGGAAAACTTTTCCTCATCAATTTCGCCATTGGCGTTGTAACCGGTATCGTTCAGGAATTCCAGTTCGGTATGAACTGGAGTGAATACAGCCGTTACGTTGGCGATATTTTTGGTGCTCCCCTTGCCATTGAGGCGTTATTGGCCTTCTTTATGGAATCAACCTTCCTCGGCATTTGGATCTTCGGTGAAGGCAAAGTACCAGAAAAGGTCCATTTGGCCGCTATCTGGCTCGCCGCTATCGGTTCCAATCTCTCCGCCCTTTTCATCCTTTTGGCCAACGGCTTTATGCAATTCCCTGGCCCCGAAGGGTATGTTTGGAAATACGCCGCTGATGGCAGCCGTGTTGAGTTGATCAACTTCTTTGCCTTGGTTGGTAATCCCAAGGGCTGGATCTTATTCTGGCACACCATCTCTGATGGCCTCGCTATGGCAGCTTTCTTCATCCTCGCCGTTAGCGCCTACCACCTGCTCCGCAAACAGTACGTCGAAGTGTACAAACGATCCTTCAAGATCGCCGCGGTGGTTGGCTTGGTTGCTAGCGTCCTCATCTTCCTCGGTGGACACACCATGGGGCAGTACATGAAGGAAGTTCAACCCATGAAGCTTGCCGCTCTCGAAGCCATTTGGGAAACCGAACAACCCGCAGCCTTCTCCTTACTCACTATCGGCGATATGTCCGGTAAAAAAGAAGTTTGGTCCATTCACATCCCATACGCGATGAGTTTCCTCGCCTGTAATAACTTCACCTGTGAAGTACAAGGCGTAAATGACCTGCAAGAAGAAGCTGTCGCCAAATACGGCCCAGGCGATTATATTCCCCTCATGGTCGTAACTTATTGGACCTTCCGCATCATGATGGCCTTCGGTTTCGTCATGATGGCGATCGCCGCCTTCCTCGTTTTCAAGATCAACAAAGACGACTTCGTTGATGCTAAGTGGATGAAATACATCCCAGCAATGTTGATCCTGCCTTACCTGGCCAACGCCAGCGGTTGGATCCTCACCGAGATGGGCCGTCAGCCTTGGATCGTCTATGGTCTACTTAAAGTCGAAGACGCCATTTCCCCCAATCTCACATTAGTAGATCTTTGGATCTCCCTCATCGGCTACACCGTGGTGTACGGCAGCCTTGCTGTTGCCATGGTTTACTTGATGAAAAAATATGCCATCGCCGGCCCAGATGCAGCAATGCAGGATTCGGTTGATGTAGCTCCTGCCTTAGTTGGCAAGGGCGACTGATCGGAGGATTAATATGCCATACGAATTTTTACAAATACTCTGGTTCATCCTGATCGCGGTTCTTTGGATCGGTTTCTACTTCCTCGAAGGTTTCGATTTCGGGGTGGGAATGTTATTACCATTCCTCGGTAAAAAAGATGTTGAACGACGCTCCATCATCAACACCATCGGCGCTACCTGGGATGGCAATGAAGTTTGGCTGCTCACCGCTGGTGGTGCAACCTTTGCCGCTTTCCCCCACTGGTACGCAACCATGTTCAGTGGTTTCTACCTGGCCCTGTTCCTGCTGTTGATCGGCCTCATCCTGCGCGGTATCTCCCTCGAGTATCGCTCCAAGGATTCCAACCCCAAGTGGCGTAACACCTTCGACTGGATGATCGCCGTCGGTTCCTTCCTCCCCTCCCTTTTGCTCGGCACCGCCTTCGCTAACCTAGCCCAGGGCGTCCCGATCAACGAGAACATGATGTTTACCGGCAACCTCTTCACCCTTCTCAACCCCTACGGTTTACTGGGTGGCTTGGCTACAACCGCAGTCTTCCTTCTTCACGGCGCTAACTTCCTTGGCCTCAAGCTCGAAGGCGAATTACGCCAACGAACCAATGCTCTTGCCAAGAAGTTATGGATCGCGGCCTCCGTGTTATTCAGCGCCTTCGCGGTTTACTCCTATATCAGCATTTATCTCAAACGAGAGATCATCGACCCAGGTATCGCTCCTTTGGCCGCGGTGGTCTTCCTCCTATTATCAGGTTATTTCATCAACAAAAAGATGGAAGGGTGGGCTTTCATTATGTCCAGCTTGCACATCGTTTTAGCGCAGGTTTCCTTCTACCTAATGACCTTCCCCAATGTGATGATCTCCTCCACCAATCCGGAATGGACCCTCACCATTTACAATGCTTCTTCAACCCAATACACCCTAACCGTAATGTCCATCGTAGCCCTCATCTTCGTACCGATCGTGTTGGTTTACCAAGGTTGGACCTATTACATGTTTGCCAAACGGGTAGGCACGGATAAGAAGACATTAGTGTATTAAGTCAGATTAATATATGATAAGAATCAGCCCAAATGGATTGACGGCTTGATAAAAAAAATATATACTTTTTTATACGAGACAAAAACATCATGGACTGCATTTCGGACATAAAACCGTAAGTAAATAAAAGGCACGCTTGATTTGCGTGCCTTTTTTATTCTAAAAACAGGAGCGTAAATAAAATGGATTATGGAATGATCGGCAAGATCGAAAAAGCCCACAGGTATGCTGAGGAACGCAAACGATTCCAGTTTAATCAATTAGATGTTACTTTCCACGGTGATAATAACGATCACCACGTAAAATATGTGAACAAAGCCTTTGATTGTGATTGTGAATTCTTTGTCACCCACAAACGCTGCGGTCACACCATGGCCCTTGAGATCCTGTTAAAAGAAATGATTCCCGCTACGGAAGAACTCGTTTAATATCGATCCATTGGCAATGAAAAGACCCGGCAATGTGATAATTGCGGGGTCTTTTGTTTTTAATAAAGTAAAATTATCCCTATGGCGCAAAATTTTAATCGCAGAGATCTATTAAAACTTACCAAAACAACAATTGGCGGAAGTGTGCTTGCCGGCTTCTTGCCCCAATTACCTCCGTTTTCTGTCTTTTTAGATAATGAGCTCATTCGTATTACCTCCAGCGGTCTTGAAGGAAAAGGCATCCCAATTTATTCCAAACCAACGGACGAGTCAACCATCGTCCGGATGGCGTACCGAGATGACCTGCTCAACCTCTACGATGAGGTAGATTCGGGCACCCCGGATTACAACCCCGTTTGGTATCGGGTTTGGGGCGGTTTTGTAAACCGTGCCCGCACCCAAAAAGTATCTCCCGTTCTAAATGCCATCTCCAGCTCCATCCGCGAGAATGGCCAATTAGCCGAAGTGACCGTTCCCTACACCCAGGCAGTCCGCAAGGTGATCGACAAATGGGAGCCAATGAACCGCTTGTATTACTCCAGCGTTCATTGGGTGGTCGGCGTAGACCCTGGCCCCGATGGCGCTCCCTGGTATCTCGTGCTCGATGAATTGCTCGATCTCACCTACCACGTGCCAGCCAGCCACCTCCGCCTTATCCCCGATATCGAAATTGAGCCCGCCAGCCCTGCCGTGCCCTTCGAGGGAAAATTCATTCAGGTCAACCTTACCAGCCAACGTGTCATTTGCTTTGAATATGGCAAGGAAGTATTCAACACCATCATTTCCTCAGGTCGT
>CAIRYE010000463.1 GCA_903882765.1 uncultured Anaerolineae bacterium | reverse complement strand
CCACGAATGTTATAAACCGGATGGGAAATGTTTTCCCGCGGGGCTTCGGTTATCATGATCAAGGATTTGATGGCGTCAGGCATCGCCATAAATGGAATGATCGAATCTTTACGGACGAAACAAGGATAGTTCAACCCTTGCGCTGCCGCGTGAAGCATCTCGGGACCATAATCGCTGGTTCCTCCACTTGGTTTCGTGAAAGCGCTAATAAGCCCAGGGAAACGAATCGCCCTAAAATCAAGCATGGTTGGCGGGTTATCATCTAAGTGATGCTGACCGTTGAAATGACTGTAATACAGCCCCAATTTTTCGCAGTAAAGTTTGTTACAACCATACATGGTGTGCGGTTCGTTGAAGTCGTTTTCCTTCACCTGACCGGCTCCGTGCTTGCTGATGAGATCATTAAAACCGTATACAGCGATGGAACTTGGGAAAATAAATTTGACCGCTTTGTGATATTTTTCTGATTTGTAAGCTGCCATTAGCAGCAATTGCATCGTACCTTCTACATTGATGCGGTGAGCCTCTTCACTAGCAATTTCTGCCTTTGATGATAGCGAAGCCGCTAAATGGAAAATGATATCGAAATCATAATCGTAAAACTGCTTTATCTTGTTTACCAGATCGCCCTGAAAATGTTCAGAAGAGAGGGAACGAATTGATTCGGGTAAGGGCGCGAGATCGGCAGTTATGATCCTATAATTGCCTTTCCCTGATAGGTTTTGAACAAGAGCTTGGCCAATCTCACCACACGCGCCAGTGACTAATACAGCCTTCACGCTCATTTTATCTCCTTAATAACCTAAAATTGGTAGTGTAGAATATCAATTAGATTTTAATATAGTTACCTTGTTCCGGCACAGTCGAATTATGAATACTAAACATCAAAATATATTTTCCACGCTCAATCCCTTGCATATCCTAATTCCCATATTGGTGGCATTTCTATCTTCCTGCATCCAAGTTGCAAACCCACCGTTTGAAGTTCCTTCAGCTAATGATTCTCAAAACAATGTACTTATTCAGACCCCCGCTCCAACCGAGACCATCGTTTGGTTCCCCGCTACCAATACCCCAACTATCACTCCACTTCCTTTGCCTAGCGCTACTGAGGTTTCTATCTCAGGAATTGGCGAGAATATCACCGTTGATCCTTTTTCTGATTTAACCAAATGGACAGGGATCCAAGAATCGAATCCCTCACCGAATCGAATTATTCTCGATGAGGAGGGAATGGTGTTCGCTCTCAATGAGCCACCTGTGAGGTTATCCAGCCTTAATACTGATCTTTTTCTTAATGATGCCTTTATCACAATCACCGCAACCATCAACCGATGCTCTACCCTGGATACCTATGGTGTGCTATTCAAAGCGTCAAGCGAAGGGATAGGAAACCGATTGGTTCTAAACTGTAACGGCGAGATTCGGCTGGAGCAATTACGCACCAATTTAGTTCTGCCTCTTCTCGATTGGACCAAAAGCGGCGATGTTCCTTTCGGGGCACCGGGAACGGTACGCATCGGAATTTGGACCAGTGGCCCTGAAATGCGCGTTTTTCTGAATGATCATTATCAATTCACCTTCTTTGATTCGTTTTACAAAACAGGTTCTTTTGGCTTCTTTGCCAATAGCCTTGACTCCGCTGGATTGAATATTCGTTTTTCAGATGTTGAGGTTCATCGGGTAGATTACTCTTCGCCAACGCCAACCCTGGCGCCATCCCAAACACCTTTGTTTCGGTCTTCTAACACTCCAACCCCATAAAATGATCACATCGTCAGACTTGATCGAGATCCCGGTTCCTGATGAGGTGATAGCAAGCGCCGCCAATTTAGTAAAGCTTTTGCTGCTTTCCCAAAAAATACCACATCAAACTAACCCAATTACCATATTTACCTTGCGTGACATCGCGCTTCACATCAGCACAAATCTACTTTTCCGAAGATACCTCAGCCAAAACCAGATTCCATTTACAATTTCCAACGGAAGCCAAGGTGGCGAAGAACTTTGGCCAACCATCGCTATAGGGGGCCGAAGGTGTAATATGAATTGTCGTTTTTCAGCTAAACCAGAATGGAATGTGGATGATGAACCGAATCCTACATCCCTTCTTAAGGAGGATATATCCCTACCAAAACATCATGACGCGCTCAAAAACGATGGGCGTGAAACAATTGAAGTTTTTAGCGCTTTGATAGTTGATAGCAAGCGAGCGAACCTCTCTATCGGTGAGTTAGCGAAGCGGGGGGAGAAACTTTTCTTGATCAACATTGTAGAAAGTAACCACGAGATAAATTGGGAAGCTGCGGGAGGGCAGATCGAATTTTATTATGAAGGGGAAAACGACCTGATCTTGGAGGTGGGTGGCCTTGATGAAAAATTTAACCCGATCACTGAATCGATCCATTTCGGTTTTCACAAGCGCGCTTTCACAAAGAGCGTGTTCTCGCGAGTGATCTACCTTACCGCCAACACTCTGCCAGAGAAATCCATCTCTCTTTCACTTGGTGCCGCTGAGAAAATTTTCCTTCCGGTTTCCTCTTGGGGAAGTTTATGGCTGCGGGTTACAACCTGCGTCTTTTTTGGTTTTCTTCATTCCACCGATCTACGACAGCGCTTCGATAAATTGATCCGCACAAATACAAGTTATCGCATCAATTGGTTTCGCACCGAAAAACACAAAATATCCGTATTAGAATTAAACCCGTTACCGAAATTATTCGGCATCGCCAAAATGATCGACCAACCTAAGCAATAGGAGATTTTACAATCATGACCATTTTTCTTACAATCCACTCGATCAACCGCTGGTTGATCGTGATCGCAAGTTTGATCGCGATCATTTTCTTGGTAAAGGATATCTTAGCCAAAACCTCAATATCCAAAAACGCCCGCATTTTTAGTTCGCTCTTTGGCGGACTGATGGATCTGCAATTACTGTTGGGGTTAGCCGCTTTCGCCCTTCCAAATATTATGGGGGATCGTAACGACCACGCCGGGATCATGTTTGCGGCGGTGATCGTAAGTCATTTACCCGCCATCTTCAAGAAGAAGAACCCTGCCAACTATCCAGCGATCATGCTTGGGGCGATTGTTCTAGCGCTTGTCTTGATCGTCGTTGGTATTGTGCCCATAGGTGGAATGGTTCGCTGGACATCGATCTTCGGTATTTAACTAAGCATTTTCAATAGGTCCATCAGCGCGGGTGTTGATCGTAGAATAACATCCGCGCCTGCTTTTAATAGCTCCGCTTCCTCCCCAAAACCACACAATACTCCTACCGTCTGCGCGCCGGCTCCTTTGCCTGCCTTAATATCTACAACTGTATCGCCAACCATTAGGCATTCCGCGGGTAAAACCCCCATAGCGTTTGCCGCGTACAAAATCGGATCAGCGAAAGGCTTGGTGTGCTCGGCAGTGAGCGAGCCTACGACAACCGAAAAATGCTTTTCAAGGCCATTGCGAACCACAAAATCCCGTGTAGTTTCTTCGCTCCTGGCGCTTACTACCGCAAGCGGATAATGACCGCTAAGTTTTTCTATCATTTCAATCACACCTTCAATAGGTTGATAGTTGTGAATTTTTCGCTTATTTGATTTGTTGAGCCGATCGATCGCTCGAGCAAGGTGTTTGTCAAGACCGAGTACATCCGGAATCCCTAACAGGAAATTTCCTGGGGCTTCTATCCACATAACCAACCTTCGGGCGGCTTTTCCAGCATCTTTCCCTGGTAAAAGAAATTTCACCGCCGAAAAGAATGGGGTAATTTTCCGTACATATTGATCGTCAGTATCGTTCAATGTGCCATCAATATCAAAACAAATCGCTCTAATTTTTTCAATTTGTAATGTCATAGCAAATATTATACATAAACTATACGAACACACCCTCTTTTCAGGGTTTGTTATTGTCCACAAGTATACTCATCGCAAGATTACATTCACCCTTGGAGCATCATGAAACCACTTACCGACAAGATCTTTATTGAAGACCAATACCCCGGCGTCACCCTTGGCGCAATCGCACTACCGCATGGCCTGATCCAGATCGACGCGCCTCCTTCTCAGGATGACGGACGTTCTTGGCGAGCTTCTTTGATGAATCTGAGCTCGGGGGTGGAAAGGATCCTGATCAACCTCGATAGCCATTTTGACCGAACCCTTGGCGCGAGATTGATGGATTGCCCCATCATCGCTCACGAGAAGATCGCCGAAGCCTATCGAACCCGACCGAATTCTGTCAAATCACAAGTAGAAGAGACCGGCTCGGACTGGGAATCTGTTTTGGGTATTGGGAATGTACGTTGGACCCCACCTGAGATCACGTTTACCGGCAATATGACGATCAATTGGAACGACACGACCATTCTAATCGAACAACATGGCGGTCCGAGTATTGGAGCTTGTTGGGTGATCATTCCATCAGAGAAGGTAGTGTTTGTTGGTGATCTGGCGTTGAAAAATCAACCTCCCTTCTTCGCGACCGCTGACTTGCAAGAATGGATCGTTTCGCTGCAACATTTGGTGGTAAATTATCAGAACTATAAGATCGTCTCTGGCAGAGGCGGGCTGGTGAGTATGAGTGAAGTGCAGCATCAACTTGAAATGATGCAGGAAATTGAGCTTGAATTTTCTAAGGCGAGTTCAAAACAATCTATTTCTGATATTACAGAGAAATTAACCCAGATCGTTTTGTCCAAATGTACCATCTCGAACCGGAACAAAAAACAGTTTGAATTGCGCTTGGGGTATGGAATAAAGCAATACCTTTCCAAGAATTTTCGAAGCGGTTCTTCCCATTCATAAAGGCCTAAAATGACAACTAAATTTCAACCTGTTTTTGAGCTAACTCGTGGAAAGATCGTAGAATCGACCCATTTTGGCGCTGCCGCTGTGGTAGATAGCCACGGCCAATTGCTTGCCTCATTTGGTGACCCAGGGTTGGTTACCTATCTGCGTTCCAGCGCAAAGCCATTCCAAGCACTGCCTTTTATTGAACGCGAAGGGCACAAAAAGTTCAACCTAACTGAAAAAGAGACGGCCATCTTGTGCGCCAGCCATTCTGGTACTGAAGACCATGTCAGCACGGTCAAAGCGATCCAAGCCAAGATCGGGGTTGGTGTTGATGATCTTATGTGCGGGTTCCACGCTCCTATGGATGAGGCATCCAGCGATGTATTAAAACTTAACCACGAAAAGCCATGCGCTTATCATCACAACTGCTCTGGTAAGCATACCGGTATGTTAGCCCACGCAAAATTGCGAGATCTGCCAACAGCAGATTATGTCAACACTCAGCACCCTATTCAGAAAAGTATCCTTACTGCCTTTTCCGAAATGTGCAATGTAGAAGAAGACCAGGTAGAGATCGGTATCGATGGCTGTTCTGCCCCCAATTTTGCTATCCCTCTTTACAACTCCGCTCTTGGCTACGCTAGGTTGTGCGATCCTTACGAACTAGCCGCAGAAAGAAGTGCCGCCTGCAATACCATCACCAGCGCCATGATGCACTTCCCAGATATGGTGGGTGGGCCGAATCGATTTGATACTTTGTTGATGCAAGCCGGAAACAATCAGATCGTCTCAAAAGGCGGGGCGGAAGGTTTTCAGAGTGTTGGAATTATGCCTGGCGCGCTTGGTAAAAACTCTCCCGGGATAGGCATCGCCATTAAGATCAGCGATGGCGATAGCGAAGACCGCGCAAGAAGCGCCTTAGCTTTGGCGATCTTGCGAGGATTAGGTGCTTTGAACGAAGACCAGCTTACTGCTATGTCCCGATTTGGGCCAGAGATCGATCTGGTCAATTTCCGCAAGATAAAAGTTGGGGTTGGCCGAACGCCAAGGTCGATCAAGTTCGAATGAATCCAAGCGTAGAATTCGCCGCGATGGTTGCTGAGCGGCTCTTGACCCGTTACGGGGAACCAGAGTGGCGTAATCCATTACCAGCGATCGATGAACTTGTTTCAACCATTCTCTCGCAGAACACCAACGACCAGAACCGCGATAAAGCCTTCTTCGCTTTGGTAGATAAATATGACACCTGGGAAGCGGTGCGAGTTGCACCTGAAGCTGATGTGATCGAATGTATTCGGCCGGCCGGTTTGGGAAACCAAAAAGGGCCGCGAATTCAAAAGGTGCTCAATGACATTGTTGCTGAACGCGGAAAACTGGACCTCGGGTTTTTAAAAGAGATGGGGGTTGAGGAAGCCAGAAATTGGTTGACCCATTTTAATGGCGTTGGCCCAAAAACCGCGGCAATCGTGCTGTGCTTCTCGTTAGGAATGCCAGCTTTTCCGGTGGATACTCATATTTATCGGGTAAGCGGCCGGCTTGGTTTGCGACCAGAAAAGATATCGGTTGAAGACGCCCATCCTTTGCTGGAAGCGTTATTTGCCAAGGATCAATATTTCCAAGCCCATCTCAACATTATCCGATTAGGGCGGGAGGTCTGCCAAGCTCGGAAACCAAGGTGCCCTGATTGTGCGCTGGTTGATATGTGCAAGTATTCGAAAAACGCGCAGAAATTATGATAATAAAAAACACCCTCAGAAAATGAGGGTGTTTTTTGTGAGCGCGGAGGGGCTCGAACCCTCAACAAACGGCTTAAAAGGCCGCTGCTCTGCCATTGAGCTACGCGCCCAGCTTGCGAAGAAATATTCTAACACTAACAATCCTATGCGTCAAACAAATGAGTAGGGTTGTTAAACCAAAGTAAGAATGTCCCCTTATACCAAAGTTAAAATGTCACCAACAGAGGTGACAAGAAGTGGACAAACTAACGACAATGAGCGAAAAAGAGATCAAAAGGCTGGAAAAGATGGGCCAATTG
>CAIRYE010000462.1 GCA_903882765.1 uncultured Anaerolineae bacterium | reverse complement strand
CCAACATCATTCTTTTTCTGTTTTACTACAGCATTGCTTGCGTTAGTTTGAGGGTTTTCACTACTCATAAACATTCTCCATCTAAAGATATGCGATTGCCACCGGTTTTGTTGCTTGGAGTTTCTCGGTATGGGTAAAATCTTTAGCGTTGCTAACCATCTCAGGAGTAATCCTTCGAACAACGTTAAATTTAAAGTAACCCGGAACAAAATAACTAAAAAAATGGTCGATTATACGGCCATCATCAGAAAATAGGAGAGATTCAAATTGGAGCAAAACATCGGAGCTGCAAAGCTTTAGCTTTTTTGAAATATTCGAATCGGTTGGTTTTTGTGAGGTAATATCGGTTGAGGCGTGGCTTACCGCCGCAGATTTGTTCCGTAATAAAATATCGAGAATAGAACCCGAGAAGCCATTGTCGAGATCGGCTTTGTTGAGGATATCAGCTGGAAGAATATCAACTAAAAATGCGATCGGCTTCCCTGCGGTCAAGATCAATCGAGTTACTTCTAACACTTTTGTGTTTTCAGGGAGCCTAAGTTTTTCCGAATCTACCTGTGTGGCTTCTCTTTCAAGAATACTCAACTCACTCATGGTAATTTCTATACCAAAGCGGGAAGCAAGTGTATTAATACTTTCCAAATGCTCAAGCCCTGTATCTAATACCTTCTCTTCAGTTTTTAAAAAAGTACCAATTCCATGTTTTCGAACAATTACCCCTTGTTGCTCCAATCGAGATAGTGCTTCCCGAACTGTTGAACGACTCACTTTGAATAATTTGCAAAAATCGCCTTCGCTTAACAACTGATCTTCACCATGCAAATAATCTCCAGTGGCAATCCCAGCAAGGAGATCATTCATAACTTGCGTCGCGAGCGGAATATTTCTTTTTATCATTGTTGTTAGACGTCCGACATCTAAACAATAACATATTGATGTAATATACAACAATAACAAATGTCATCAAATTATTACGACTTTGTTCCCCTACCGAATCTAAGCTAACTTTACTCAATTCTACCTTGCCCACATTATTGGATTAAAAAACCTTATGGTGAATGCCATAAGGTTTTTTTGAAGCTATAGATAAAGAACTAGGGGCTTAAAGGACTAAGACCAAACCAAAAACTATTTCGATCACCAGGCTTATCAAGTTACTTGATTCATAGGATTTATCAAAGAGAATTGAAAAACCTCGGGCAATGGCAATAGATAAATAGGAAATACCTAATACCATGTAACCAACATCGCCTACGAGAAACGGAGCTAGGCCTAAACCGATCAGCAACCCACCAAAAATCGCCCTGATCTCAGAAGTCCCTCTTGGGCCGTTGATATTCAACCCTGTAAAACCCAACACCGCAGCCGGTTTTATTAACCCAAGTAAACCAGTAATTATCGTACCCACCGCGAAAATAATTTTTACTATCATCATTGCATTCATAAATTGATCTCCTTTGAAATATACCTAAAATTTAACTGATTATTCATATTTTGTCAATATATTGTCTATATATTCTTGACAAATTTATCCTTCGCTGGTACTATTTTCTTTGGTATTTGAGAGTACACTTAATTATCTTTCACCATATTTATAAAATCCCTTAGTAAGCGGATTATTGTAATAAAGTAGTTATTCACCATTCAGAAAAATACAAAGAGGATTCTTCCAAATGGCAAAATTTCCAAAACTTAATTTTCACCAGCCTGCCCCTGATCACACAATGACAAATAACATTGGGGAATTGGTATCGCTCTCATCACTTTGGAAAGAAAAACCAGTGCTTCTAGCGTTTACCCGCCACCTTGGTTGTTCACAATGCAAGGAAATGGTTTCCCAGCTTTCTGCCGCCCGAGAGCAAATAGAAGCAAGCGGTTTACAGATTGCCATTGTAACTCAGGGTACGGTAAACGATAACATTTTTTTTGAACAAGAGTACGGAAAAGGGTTGTTATTCCTCTCCGATTCCAACCTGGTAGGGTATAAAAAATTTTTCCTGCCAAAGGGAAATATTTTCCAACTTTTTCTCAATCCCAAGATTTGGTTACCCCTTAAACGCTCTATTGCCAAAGGTTTCAAAGCCGAATTACCGCCAAAAGGACAAGACGCAGCTCAAATGTCTGGAATGTTTATTATTGGCCGGGACGGAAGGGTTGAATTACCTTACTATTATGACCATATAGCGGATCACCCGCCAACAGATCTGTTCTTAAGCGGTGTACTCTCGTCAAAATGGGCGAATAAATTTGAAGGAGCAATTGGACGAAAAGAAAATGAAAAAACCAACAATTAATGAACCAATCTCTGATTTTGTAACTATCTCAGGCTATTTAGCCGTTAAAGAACTACTAAGAAACAAAGGGCGGTTCTTCCTCATCAGCCTTGTAATTGCATTGATCACATTGTTAGTCTTATTTATCGCCGCCCTCGGCGAAGGGTTGGGAAACGGAAACCGCGAATATATTTCCAAACTCGACGCAGACCTAGTTGTCTTCCAAGCAAAATCAGATAAGGTCATCGCCTCAAGCCGCTTAGGGAATAATCGTATCGCTGCCATTCGCAGAATAGATGGAGTTGCCGACGCTGGTGGTTTATTTACATCAAACGCGGCTGTAGTGTTTTTCAATGGTAATGAACCCGTAAAAATCGCCTTGCTTGGTATTGAACCTGGCAAGCCCGGCGAACCAAAAGTTCTTCAAGGAAAACAATTCCGCAAAAACCTCGCGGATGAAGTCATCCTTGATAAAAACACCGCGCTAAGGACCAAGCTAAAGATCGGTGATACCGCGATCATTCGAACCACACAAGGCGAGAAAGATAAATTTTTTGAAATGGTTGTCGTTGGAATTACGGACGGTCAACAATACGGGTTACAACCTTCTATCTTCATCCCCTATCAAACTTGGGACAATATTCGTTCAAAATCCGCTGCCGAAATTGGTTCAGGGAACCCAGTCGCGAATGTTGTCATCCTAAAACTTACTGACCCCAAAGCAGCAGATGAAGTAACAGCTCGGCTGATCGCCAAGGTTGATAATATCGAGGTGGCAACGATCGATGAATCGATCAAGGCATTGCCAGGGTATACCGCGCAACAAAGTACCTTGAGTACACAAGGGGCTTTTACTCTGATCATTGGTATTCTCGTGATCGGTGGGTTCTTCCAGATCCAGGTGCTACAAAAAGTCAGCCAAATTGGCGTTCTAAAAGCGATCGGTACATCTACCCCGGCTGTGGCTGTAGCTTCTATTATTCAAATTGTCTTGGTCACCATCGTAGGAGTGTTCATAGGAGCGTTTTTGACGTTCCTTCTATCGCTTAGTTTTCCTCCAACGGTACCAATTGTATTTAATGGGGGCACATCCGCGCTGGCAGTCGTTGCCCTTATCATTATTGGCCCACTCGGCGGTCTCGTCTCCATCAATTACGCCGCTCGAATTGAACCACTCAAAGCATTAGGACTGTCTTCATAATGACTTCTACAATCGCGCTTGAAACTAGAAATATCATAAAAACCTACCAATCCGATAGCGGATTGATCAATGCTGTTGATGACGTTAGCATACAAGTACGCAGCGGCGAATTTGTGGCGCTGGTTGGCCCTAGCGGATCAGGCAAAACCACGATGCTTTCCATTCTGGCCGCCCTACTAAAACAAACGTCCGGGCAAATTTTGTTGGATGGTGTTGAGCTTTCTGATATGCCAGAATCGGAAAGGGTCAAAATACGGCGAGAAAAAATTGGGTTCACTTTCCAATCAAATAATATGGTTCCATTTTTATCTGCCTTAGAAAACGTTGAGCTAATGCTTAGGCTCAATAACCGGTTAGATAAAGTGGGTAAATTAAGGGCCCAAGAGCTCCTGGCAAGGTTAGGATTGGCGGAGCGAATGCACAATCTTCCCGGCCAAATGTCGGGGGGGCAGCAACAACGTGTTGCCATTGCCCGCGCCCTTATTCATAACCCAAGCCTGGTTTTGGCAGATGAACCAACCGCAAGCCTTGATACCGAAAGAGCTTTTCAGGTCGTAGAAACATTCGCGAATTTGATCCACGAACAGAACCGAGCCGGTATCATCGTCACACACGACCTTCGAATGTGCGAATATGTGGATAGGGTTCTGCAAATGCAAGACGGAAAATTAGTAAAAGAATATACCGGTAAATCGGAAATTCTAGAATTTATCAACGGAACCCGCCACTGATTGTTTAGTGTAGTTATCAACTTTTTTGTCATCTTAACAATCAACCGGCTGCATTGAAATAAAATGCAGCCGGTTTAGTTTTGGATTATGAGAATGAAGTTAGATCAAGTACAACGCCTTTACATCAAACTTTTAACCGCTTCTCTAAAAACCGCGGTATGCTGATCTACATCCTGCGTTGTAGTTTCTGGTGAGATCAGGGCCATATTATGGAACGGAGTCATCAATATACCTCGATTAAGGGCATAAAGGTGCATGTACCGATCCAATTCATGATCAATATTAGCGGCTGCCTCACCGCCATTTTTTGGCGGAGCAGGCTGAAACCAATACTCAGACCGGTTCCCTAGTTGTTTAACGATCCACGGCAGATCAAACTCCGCGATGACTTCCTGAACACCCGCAGTAAAATATTCCTGTAATTTGATGGCCTTTTTATAAAAATCTTCGGTGAGTACATGCTCAAAGGTAGCCTTCATAGCCGCGATAGATAACGCATTGCCAGCCAGGGTACCACCAATACCACCGACGTCCGAATCATCTTTATCTAACAATGCTTCAAATCGATTTGCTACCTCATCAGTAAACCCGTACACTGCCGCTGGCACGCCACCCGCGATAGGCTTGCCAATGGTAAAGAAATCAGGTTCCAAGTTGTGCTCACGCGTATAACCACCTGGTCCAGCACAAATAGTGTGTGTTTCATCAATGATCAGGTATGTGCCATATTTCCGGGTCAGCTTTCGAAGCCAATCATGGAATTCTGGCGCTGGATGGATGATCCCGATATTGGTCATCACCGGTTCTGTCAATACAGCAGCCACATCCCCAGAAGATAACGCGATTTCTAAAGAGCCGATGTCGTTGAACTCGATCACCTTGGTAGTGTACCTTGGGTCTACTTGTGGACCCATATTATTTGGTCTTGCGCCAGGCGTTCCTTCATTATCCAAGGTGATGAAGGTTTCATCGACAGATCCATGATAACAATAATTAAAAACCAACACTTTTGGTCGGCCCGTAATGAAACGTGCCATTCGTAAAGCAAAACGGTTTGCGTCAGTAGCGGTGAGAGCAAATTGCCAATAAGGTAACCCGAAGCGGCGTTGCAATTCCTCACCCACAGAGATCACATCCTCAAAGGGTAACATTAGGGTGATCCCTTTTTCAGCCTGCGACTTTATCGCTTCAAGGGTCTTGTCCGGCGAGTGTCCTGTCATAGCGCCGGTATCGCCGAGGCAAAAATCAATATATTCATTTCCATCTACATCGACAAAATGTGCCCCTTTTGCGTGGTCTACAAAGATAGGGAAGGACCCAGCCCATCGGATCATCCAGAGCATTGGAACGCCACCATACAATGAGCGTTTAGCCCGGGTATATAGTTCAAAAGAACGAGGGTGATTTTGATGAAATAGCACTTCTTCTTGTTCTAACAAACTCTGCAACCGGGTTCGATCGATGGTGTTCATTTTGAGAATGCCTCTCTAATATACTGAGCGAAGTGATTTTTCGAAAATAGCTAATCCTTCGTGAATTTGCTGGCATGTTACATTCAACGGGGGGATCCAGCGAATCGTATTATCATATGTGCCGCATGAAAGTAATAGCAGGCCTTGCTCTTCAGCCGCATTGATAATGCCCTTCACAGAAATCTTATCTGGCTTCCCTTTGCCGTCGACAAATTCAGCTCCAATCATCAGGCCTAGTCCGCGTACATCGCCAATGCCAGGAAATTCCTCCTGAAATTTTCGCAGACCTGCTTGCAATTGCTGGCCGCGTTCTAAAGCGTTATCCAGCATTTTTTCTTCTCGAATTGCTTTCACCGTTGCCACAGCAGCCGCCATAGCAACCGCATTACCACCATAGGTTCCACCGTGAGAACCCGTTGGCCATTTTTTCATAAGTTCGAGATTGGCGAACACACCTGAAAGGGGTAAACCAGAGGCGATCCCTTTGGCGGAAATTAAGATATCAGGAACAACATCGAAGTGTTCCAGCGCGAACCATTTTCCGGTTCTTCCAAATCCGCTCTGAACTTCATCGAAGATCAGCAGTATTTGATTTTTGTCACAAATTTCACGCAGCCCTTTGAGGAATGATTTTGGAGGAGCGACATAACCACCCTCCCCCAAAACAGGCTCAATTAATATCGCCGCGGTATCCGCTGGTGATACTTGGCTGATCAATAATTCTTCCAAAGATGCCAAGGCAAATTGGCTGGCTTGCTCGTCGTTCATCCCTAAACGAAAAGCGTATGGATAAGGCGTTACGTAAACGCCGCCCGGCAAAAGCTGAGAAACACCTTTGTAGCCGGTCTTTGAAGTGGTCAAAGCCATTGTTTGACCAGTTCGCCCGTGAAACGAACCTGAGAAGACGATCACTGATTGTTTTCGCGAAGCCGCTCTAGCCAACTTTATTGCCCCTTCAACCGCTTCAGCACCTGAGTTGCTAAAGAAAAACCCATCGATGGATGCAGGTACGATCGTTTTTAATTCATCGATCAGTTTCAACATCGGTTGATGAACAACAATATTCGCCTGAGCATGCAAGAAAAGCCCCGCTTGTTCGCGGATAGCTTCCACTACTTTAGGATGGCAATGCCCGGTATTGGTCACGCCAATGCCACAGGTAAAATCAAGATATTTTCGGCCATCTGCCGAGTAGATGTAAGAACCTTCCGCTTTTTCAGCTTCAATGGGGAAGATCCTTGACCATACCGGTGATATGTTGGGATAATTATTTTCAAATAGGGATGATTTCATTTTTCCTCAAGCTCTTTAGTTTTAAAGGTAATCTACAGCCCACTCAATTCCGATTTTTTTCAAACCTTCTGCGGTTGGCTTTCCATCATTATCCCACTCAGCCATATGATAGTATTCATCGATTGCCATCTCGATTTCTTCATGTGTCAGGGCGATCCCGGAAGTTGGACCTTCCCCTTGCAAGGCTTTATAAAACTTCTTGGGCAATCGATCATCTTTCCGAGTCAAACCTTCACGATTGTTATAAATTCGCATTAGATTCAACCTTCGAGCGCCAACAGCCATGATCTCGTCTATGGTAACATCCCAACCGGTAACCGAATTGATCAGCTTAACCACATCTGAAGGACCGTATAGAGTCCAAGCCGGACCCCAAACAAATTGGCATAATTCAACGCTATCAAGCATTGAATAAAACACTTCTGTTAGATAGGCAAATTTAACTTTTTTGACACCCAAGGACATTGGCTCAAGCATTTCCTCAAGCCCAAGTTCGCCTAAGCGCTCCATATACATTTCAGAAGCAATTCCTTCTTCGATCATCCAGTCGTGTTCGCTAGATTGGTGATCAGCCCCAAAAGGATTGACCGCATAGATCAGTCCGAGTGACCGTTTTGCCTGAGGCATATGCGCAGGCGCTTCTGCGCCTTTAACAGTGATCAGACATTCATCCGCGCCATTTCCCCAAAGGGCTGCAGCCTTCTCAGAACCTTGTCCAAGAATTTTTCCGAAGGGTGTTGACGCGTTTACAATTTCATCCAATACTTGGATCATCGCGTCTGCGTTTCCAAAGCGAAGATCAATACCGCCGGTAGTAGCTAGATTGATGATCCCTTTTTCAAAACATTCCATTGCGAAGGCGATGGTGGCGCCGCACGCGATCGTATCTACCGCATACTCGTTACAAATCTGGTTGGCAAGTGATACCGCACCAAGGTCTTTGACGCCACAATACGAGCCAAAAGTACCAATTGTTTCATATTCTGGACCGCCATAACGTTCATCAACCGGATATTTTCCTTCAAGTTCTACCGTTCTCTTGCAACGAACAATACAAGAGTAACAAGTATCGCGACCTTCTTTGTATTGGGTCCCTTTTGGAGCACCTTTTAGGTACTTATCAAAGAGAAGTTCGCCGCTCAGATCATCCGAAAAATCAAAACTACCCTCGTTGTAATTTCGGGTGGGCAAAGTTCCCATCGAGCTTTGAGGGCTTACAACGCTGGCAGTTCCATATTTTGATAGTCCTGCCATATCACCATTCTCGGGTAATCGAACCGGGCCTTCACGATTGATCAAGGTTAGGGCTTTCGAATCAAATACCTTTAGCTTGGATTTACCACGGACTACGATGGCGCGCAGATTTTTTGATGCCATAACCAAACCCATACCTGTACGGCCATTATTTCTATTGGACATACTGAGTAGGCTGGAATAAAGTACACCCTTTTCAGCGGAAGGACCATGTTGTAAGATCTCGATATTATCATCAGCCAATTCGGCTTTCAGAACGTCATCGACCTGACCAGTTTTGAGACCTGATAAATGTGAGGCATCCCTAAACTCGATCGTTTCGTTGGTTACGAACAAGTAAACCGGTTTAGGAGAAATTCCTTTTACGACAAGACCGTCGTATCCCGTAAATTTCAATTCCGCTGGGAAGAATCCGCCGCCTTGGGAATCGCCAATACCGCCCGAAATGGGTGATTTAGCGTTTGCATTAATACGGCTTTGCCCTGATACTGGCACACCAGTTGTAACGCCAGCCATTAATGTGAGGATATTATCAGGACCTAAAGGATCCGCATTCTTTGGCATTTCTTTAAGAATGTAATAAAGGCCCATTGCAGAGCCACCCATATATTTCCGATAAAAAGCCTCGGGAGGGTTTTCAACCGTGATCTCTAATTTTGAGAGATCAACATGAATAATCTTTCCGTTAAAACCATACATAACTCACCTCCGAGTAAGATGAAAAGATTATAGTAAATCAAACGCAATATGGCAAATAGAATTTTCCGATAAGGAAAAAGACTACATATCCATCATGCCGTAAGGGAATCCATAGGATTCCATCTTTTCCATGAACGGCATAGGCGGGAAAGCTTCAGGGCCTAAAACACCTACCCCCGACCATTGCTTATGATGTAATAGATCTAAAGCTATGACCGCTGAAAAAGCTGTTTGCGCTACAACTGCCTGACAACCCCAATGCTTCATGCATTCTTCATTATCAGCGACTTGGTATAGGTATACCTGTTTTTCTTTACCGTCTTTTGTGCCCTTTACCCAAGTCCCAGCACAGGTTTTTCCGCTCATCTTATCGCCCAAGGTAGCGGGGTTTGGAAGGCAGGCTGCTACAACATCCCTGGGGGCTACCTGAACGCCTTTTACATTGATCTTATTTTTATTATCCAGACCAAGCATATGCAAGGTTTTTAGAACACCAATAAATTTATCGCCAAGACCGTATTTGAAGGTTACACGCTTGCAATCAACCCAACGGGGCATCAACAATACTTCTTCGTGTTCAACATTAACAATTTCCATTGGACCAATGCCGCCCGGAAAATTAAATACTTCTGGTTCAGAGAATGGAGGTGTGGTGAACCACTCTTTGTTCTTCTCCCAAATAACGGGAGGATTCAAGCACTCTTCAATAGTTGTCCAAATGGAAAAATTAGGGGCAAATTCATAACCTGAGATCTCGATATTTGAGCCATCACGAACACCAAGCTCCTCGATCTCATCAAATAAGTAATCATGGGCATATCGGGCAAATACATCAGCCATCCCCGGTTCAACACCAATGCCAACTAAGGCCAACAAACCTTTTTTCTCCCACTCTTTTGCACGGTCAAACTGGTAATCGCCAAGCTTTACACCAACCTTGTTAAATGGGTCTACTGGGTGGGGTTCAGATAATGTCATTGCCATATCCAAATAAGTTGAACCAGTGGCAAACGCGGCATCAAAAATTGTTTCATTGTAAATGGGGTCAACACCATTCATGATGACATCAGTGCCATGTTTCTTGACCAACGCTTCGATCATCGATTGATCTTTCGCATCGATAAATTCAGCTACAAACTTCGTATCATCATTAAGTTTTTTCAAAACTGACTTGGTTCGTTCAACATCGTAATCAGCCAAAACGCATTTTTCTACCCACGGTTTATCTTTCAGCATAACCGCAAAGGCTTCCCCAACACCACCTACACCAACTAACAGTATTTTCATAACATCTCCTATTAAAATGGTTCTTCAAATTGTTGGCGTTGAGGGCAAAGATCTAATAATAAATTTCTTTTTCGATCTTCAGATGAACAAATGTTTCAGACTCTCGAACACCATTTACTTTATATAATTTTTCAGTAAGAAACTTGAGTAGATCGTTATGGTCCCTACAAACAACCTCCGCGATGATGTCAAATCGACCGCTTACAACGATCAAATAGATCACTTCATCGAAAGCAGCCACAAGCCGGGCAACTTCGAGTAACCTTTCTCCGTCTGTTCGTATTCCTATCATGGTCATCGCTGAATAGCCCATATTCAAGGGGTTTGTTATTGCCACCACCTTTATTAGACCTTGCTTTACCATGCGGTTATAACGAACGCGGATCATGCCTGGCGATACGTTCAGTTGCTCAGCTATTTGAGCAAAAGCGATCCTGCCATCTTGGCGCATCGCCTCAATGATGTATTTATCAACATCATCGATCTCTATGTTTCCAAGATTGCTGTTTACGTTGTCCATTTCAATATTTTATACCTTTTCGTTATTAATTTCAATAATCTATAAGCAATCGTCATAGATAATCACTTTTTCGTGACGAATCGCTATATGAAAAGAGGACAGGTTCCCCTGTCCTCTTTTTTGAAAATTTGTGTTGGTCTACGGTGCTTTTACTTCGGTCCAAATTTGATCATAAATTGTGGTTGCGTCACCAACATCTGAGATCTGGTGAGCCGCGGTAACTGCTTCCGCTGGTGGATTAGTGATATTGGAGTTCATGAATGGGTCATACAGGTCAGTATGATTTTGCTTGGCAAATTCGAGAGCTGCCAGATTCGGATTCAAATACGGGAAATCTCGTAGCATTAGGTAGAACATATCCCCTTGCATTGTGTAGTTGAGCCAAGCATAAACTGCGTCCAAGTGGGGTGCGTTGACAGGTATGGCGTAATTATCCTGCCAAATGATGGTTCCCTCGCTTGGGTAGACAAATTTAAAATTGGAATCTTCTTGGTTTGCGGTATAAGCTTCACCAGTCCAAACAATACCCAAATCAACATCCCCGGCGATCAAAGCCGTCTTGGGGCTATTGCTATCGAATAATTTGATGCTAGGCATAAGTTCTGATAATTTCGCTTTAGCTTCATCTAATTGGGCGGGGTCAGTGGTATTTACGTCATAACCAAGGGTAAGCAAAGTCATACCGATTACCACACGTGAGTCATCCAAAACTACGATCTTTCCAGCGTATTCTGGTTTCCAAAGATCCGCATAGGAGGTAGGAGCATTGGTTACCTTTGATGAATTATAGATGATCGCATCCAATCCACCTTCGTAGGGGATAGTGTATTCATTGCCAGGATCAAAAGGAAGGTTCATATATTTTGGATCAAGGTCTTTGATTACGGTTAGCT
>CAIRYE010000461.1 GCA_903882765.1 uncultured Anaerolineae bacterium | reverse complement strand
TTTGCCGTTGATCTGCCCCTATCCAAACCAAATTTGTTTGGTGGAAGATCCGTTGAGATCAGCCAGAAGCTTACCTTCGATGTAACGACCATCACGATCCTTGCCCCTGAAGGCATTACTGTTAAAGGCTCCAACGTAACCGCCGGCGGCCTTACAGATATGGGAAATGGCGCAAAATACCTCACCTATACCGCAACCCTTTCAGGTTCTGACAAGATGATCAACCTTACCGTTAGCGGTACACCTAAAGACAGTAAAGTTGCCTCCTCAAGTTCTAGCGCTGGTATCATTATCGGCATTGGTTCCCTCGGTTTAGTGCTTATTCTGGTTGGAATTTGGATGTATTTCCGCAGTAAAAAACAGAATGAGGATGACGAAGAAGTGGTTGAAATTGATGGTGACTCTTCCGAGGAAGAAGTTATCATGGATTCCATCATCACGTTGGATGACCAGTACAAAAATGGAAAGATCGAAGAATCTGTTTATAAGAATCGCCGAACTGAACTAACTGAAAAACTTAAGAATTTAAAGAGTTGATCGATATCACACAATGATCGAAGTAAAAGGCCTTATCAAACGATTTGGATTGAAGAACGTTCTCGCTGGGATGAATTTCTCAGCGATTCCGGGAGAGTTCGTGGTTTTACTAGGGCCAAATGGCGCTGGTAAAACCACATTCCTGCGGATTTTGTCTTCATTATCCCGCCCAACACTCGGCAACGTAACGGTTGCCGGGTATTCTTTGCCATCTCAGGCTGCTGCCGTGCGGATGCGCCTGGGCGTTGTTTCTCATATGCCTTTGTTGTACGGCGACCTTACTGCCGAAGAAAATTTACGCTTTTTCTCCAAGATGTACAATATCAATGGGATGGATCAACGGATCACGGAAGTGTTATCGTTGGTAGGTCTTTCTACCCGGCGAAAAGATATGGTTCGAACATTTTCGCGCGGGATGCAGCAACGGTTGGCAATTGGCCGTGCTGTTTTACACGATCCGGAAGTGATGTTGTTTGATGAGCCTTACACTGGATTAGATCAGGAAGCTTCAGAAATGCTTGATGGCGTGCTTCAGAATGTAGCAGCCGCCGGCAGAACGGTCGTAATGACCAGCCATGATCTGGCGCGGGCGGAAGACCTTGGAACTCGTTTCGATGTGTTGACAAAAGGCCGTATCGGCAACTCGATCCATAAGAATGATCTTGGGGGCCAAAATTTGCTCTCCTATTACAAATCGGTCTTGTCGGGTTGATATGAATAACAAAGAAAAATTAAACAACCCAAAATCTGATTACTGGAAAAGTGTCTTTGCCATCACATGGAAGGATCTTTCTTCTGAGTTAAGATCACGCGAATTATTATCGTCTATGCTGGTCTTTTCACTCCTCGTCATCGTTATCTATTATTTCACGCTGGAATTAGATATAAAAACACGCAGCGCGATCACGGCCGGCGCGTTATGGGTCACTTTTTCTTTTTCAGGCACCCTCGGCTTAAATCGCTCTATGGCAATTGAAAAGGACAGAGGCTGTTTGGATGGACTATTGCTGGCTCCTGTAGATCGATCTGTGATCTATTTTGGGAAAGCCCTTAGTAATTTAGCGTTTATGTTGATCGTTGAGATCATCGTTATTCCAGCTTACGCAATGATGTACAACATCAATCTCTTCATTCCAGGCTTTTTATTTGTTACCTTGCTTGGATCGATCGGCTATATCGCGGTCGGCACCCTTTTATCAGCGATGTCGATTCAAACCCGAACAAGGGATGTACTACTTCCAATTCTGCTTTTTCCCCTTTTGATCCCTGTTCTAATCGCGGCCGTTAAAGCCTCTAACGGATTTCTTCTATCGCTCACCTGGACTGAAATCATGCCTTGGCTAAATATCTTATTTGTCTATGATGTAATTTTTATTTCTGTTTCATTTATGGTCTTCGATTCAATTGTTGAAGAATAATTTTCAGGAGAACGTATGGCACCGCAACCTAAACTATTGAAATTTCTAAATGTTCTATCCGTGCTTTTGGTAGCTGTCGGATATTATCTTTCCATTTTTTATGCCCCTACTGAAAAAGTGATGGGCAATGTTCAAAAAGTATTTTACTTTCACGTTGCTACCGCTTGGGTCGGCATGCTCGGTTTCATACTTGCCGCTGCTTTCGCGGTTTTCTATCTCAAATCAAAAGATATGAAATGGGATTCGTACGGATTGGCCGCAGTTGAAATAAGTTTGGTTTTCTTTTTTATCACAATTATTCTCGGTTCCATTTGGGCTCGGCCCGCTTGGGGAACTTGGTGGACTTGGGAACCTCGCCTTACTACCGCCGCTATCTTGGAATTGATCTACCTAGCCTACTTATTGCTACGCCAGGGAATAGAAGATCCTGAACAACGCGCTCGCTTTGGCGCGGTCTACACACTTCTTGGTGGACTTAGCGTCCCCCTTACTCTGGTTTCGATTCGCCTTTTCAGAACCATCCATCCTGTAGTTGTAGGCGGTGGCGGAAGCGAAAAGATGGGGATGACAGACACAATGGTCTTTGTTATGCTCTATTCGATCGTTGCTTTTTCGGTGGTGTTTGTGAATCTATATTGGCATCGTATTCGCTTAGGACAATACACTGAAAAGATCGAACAGCTTAAGCTTAGAATTAATCAATAGGAGCGGCAATGGAAACAACAGCAGAAACAACCTCATACATGATCGGCGGGTTTGTCGTCTTCACTGTGACGATGGCGATATATCTTTGGAGTTTGGTATCGCGTTGGAACGCGCTAAAAGAAGAAGAAAAACTACTCAACGAGCTTGAGACTCAAAATAAATAAAAAATGAGCAAAAAAATCCGCTATACTATAAAAGCGGGTTTTTTTATCCATTCATTGAATTTATCCTATGAAAAAGAACTTTTCTTTTATTCTTAAAAGAAACACTTGGTTGATCGCTATCGCGATCGCCTTTGTGAGCGTTCTTTTTATGCCTCAGTTTGCCAAAGCGGAGGACCCTGACCCTGATAAAGAAGGGCCAGACCGTTATCAATCCATTTCTGTTGACGTTGAGTTGGTGGAATGGTGGATGGCTCGATGGAAAAAGGAT
>CAIRYE010000460.1 GCA_903882765.1 uncultured Anaerolineae bacterium | reverse complement strand
GTTTTGAGGATCTTCTCTTGCGCCGCAAAGATAACCCCGCCAGCATTGACCAAATAATCGGTTGCGATCAGCACTCCGCGTTGGCGGTACACCGCTTGCTCCATACGCGCCCTGGCTGTTTTGCGGGCGGGGTCGGGCGAGTAGGTGTTGGCGCCTTCCACGATCACCACCCAGCGGCCCATTTGGTCTACGCTGATGCTGGGTTTGGAAGCTGGGTCTACATCGAGGTAATTTGCCACTGGCGCGGCCGGGATGAGGCAGAATGCGCTCTCGCGCAGCAGGTCGTTGGGTTGGGTAGAGTACTTTAGGGTGGAGGCATTGCCCGCGGCATCTCGCGAGAGAAAAAAGGTACGGGTAACTACGCCGTCTTTTTGCCATAGGGCGAATAGCTCTTCCACCGGCAAGCCGGCTTCATCATACAGCGTCCCCTCGGCATCGCTAATACCGATCACCTTGGCTTGCGGAAGCCGCTCTCTCAGGATGCGGGCAGCGTGCGCCCCAACCGCGCCAAACCCTTGGATCAGCACGGTGGGATGTTCGGGGATGACCAAATTGGTGAATTGCGGTAGAACCCGCAAGCGCGGCATTTCATCCAGTAAGGCTTGCAGCGCGATCACCGTTCCACCGGCGGCCGCGCCGAGTTGGTCGATGCGGTTGCCGCCCATATCCACCGGTTTCGAAAGCGCCAGGTCCAGGCCGTTTTCGGTGGCGATGGTTTTCATATCGGTGTCGTTGGTGCCTACATCGGGACCGGGCAGGTACATTTCGCGATAGCGAAATAGCAAGTGCGCCCAGCCGCGCAGCACATCATGGTGTTGTTCAGCGCTTAGGCCGTGTTCAGCCACGATGCCAGATTTGCCGCCCCCAAAAGGCAGGTGAGCGGCGGCGTTCTTTAGGGTCATTCCGCGCGCCAAGTTATGGATGGCGGCGGGGGTTACATCAGGCAGCATACGAATGCCACCCAGGGCAATTTTTCCCATGGCGAGGTTGTCGATCACCAAATAACCGCCGATCTCCAACGGGGAGGTCTCGTTCCACATACACACTACCCGGTAGGGGCCAAGCGTGTCTACAGTGATATCGAGGCGGGCCAGCTGCTCTACATCGGTAGAGTCGAACTCGAGAAAACACAAACTGCCAACGCGCTCAAGGCGCTTCTTCCAAGCGTTCTCCGATACGCGCTCCTGAAGATACGTTTTCATACGGGCAGGGATCATTTCACACTTCCTTTCAGGCTGCTGCGCGGGTTATTTATGCAAATTCTTGGCGGCGATGAAGCTTAGGCCGTTCTCGGTAAGGGCTTGGGCGCTATGATTGCAAGCGGCAACTTTATCGAGGAAATTGGTTTGCAGGTTGTCCCAATCGCCGCTATCGATCACTTCTTGTTTATCGCGGAAGTAATCGAGGATATCCGAAAGGTGCTCTCGCGTCACGTCCACTTCGGGATCGCCGCCTTCGTGCTTTGCGGCGATGTTCGCGACGTGGCCGGCCACTTGAACCAGCTCATCGCGCCGGTCGTATGGCTGCAGCACAATGCTTTTCTGCGGTTCGGTAATATGGTGCTCAAAACGCACCACCTTTTCGAATCCCAGCGATTTGCGGAACTCAGCGCTCAGCTCCATGGTGCGGTTGTTGATGGAGTTGGACCAGTTGAAACCGATCAGCGGGCTGCTGCCGTCATCACGGCTGTACAGCTTCGCCATGGTCATGATCCACAGGGCGTGGTAGGGGTTATCGGAGCCAAAAAAGACGGATATCTTGAATTGGATATCCACACCCAGTTTGTAGAGCATAAACCCGAGCAATATGGTGCCGGCATTAAAGTTGAGAACATGCTGAACGCCATAGTTGGTGTAGTAATATAAAAATTCGTCCAACCACATTAGGGCGTGATCGTTAGGCTGGCCAATGCCGCCAAAATAGCCGGTGATGGTTGCCGGCCCGCCCAGATGGATGTTCGAGCCATCGGTGCCTTTGGTATCCAGCGTTTCCACAAACGACGAGCCCATGATATCGAGGGCGGCGACAATGGCTGGAAGGTCGCCATCGGCTTCTGATTCTTTCATTTTGCGCACGGCAATGAAGCGGCCCGGGATCAAGGTCTTGTTCGCGATGGCTTGTTCGGCCATCACCCGCACCCACGGGAAGTACTGCAAAGCAGAGACCTCCAGCGTTACCGCCAGCTCATCCTTGAACTGTGTCGTTCGGGCGGCGGCGCCTAGCACTTTTTCGCGGTAATTGGCAACCGGTACAAACGCGCCATTATCGCGCTGTTCGATCAGCCATTTCAAGTCCTTGATGTGCCCGGGGGCTTTCATTTCCACCTGTTTGAACAGGTTTTCCATTTTGCGGGATTCACGGTGCTTGCGGTTGATCTCTTCCGGCGTGCCGTATTTAGCGATCACCGCCAACATCTCGTTGGTAACCGTGATATTGCCGTCCAGCATTAGGCTGTTGATAGCTTCTAAGCGGGATGCCGGAATTTGTAGCAGGGCTCGTAGGTCGGACATAGTTTTTCCTCTCAGGTGTCTCTGAAATTGATCAAGCTTCTAAACTGGCGCTAACTCGGCGTAATCAGTCGACCTTCTTGAACTCGATGGTCCAGTGGATACCGGTGCCGATGCTGTAAGCCTTGGCAAAGTTGCCTTGGTTGATGGCCACCGCCATGCGATACAGGGAATTGACGTAGATGAGCTGCTCGCTAACGTACACGTCGGCGAAGGATTTTCCGTAGACGATGCGATTGTTGTACACCAAAGTAGAGCCGTTGCGGATGACCACTTCGATGCGGTCGCCGTACTCAAAACCCTGTTCCAGAAAATCTTCGCGGGTCACATTGCTCCACAGGCTGCCAAAACGCACATCCAAAATATCAATACTGCCCTTCACGCTTTTTCCGGTTTTGGTCACTTCGCCTACTTCCAATTCCAGAATATCATCTATCTTCTGTGCGGTTCCAACATCTTCAAAGGTGATCTTGCCCGCTGCCAGCTTTGCGCCGGTGTAACTATAAACATCGCGGCCGTGGAAGGTGAAGGAGTGCTCGGTGTTTTGGCGGCGATGCTTGGATTCTTCAATTTCGCGGATTCCGGTGATGCCCACGTAGCGCTTGAGGTGGGTGAGGGTACCGTTATCGGGTGTTACGATGTAGTGGCCATCTTTGGTAAGCGCCACCACGCTTTTTCGGTTCGATCCTACTCCCGGATCGACCACTGAAACAAAAACAGTTCCTTTGGGCCAGTACTCTACCGTTTGGTAAAGCCGATACGAAGCCTCCCAGATGTGGTACGGAGTGATGTCGTGCGTTAGGTTGTAGATCTTCAAATCCTTGTCAACTTCGTGAGCAACGCCGCACATAGCGGCAACAGCCCCGTCAACCAATCCAAAATCGCTTTGTAAAACTAAAATATTACTCATTCGTTCCTTTCTCCAAGAAAATCCAATTGTTTGTCGCCTTAAAACCAAGGCGTGTAAATATATTTCCGTTTTGCTTGCTGTCGTAAAACAAACAAGCCGATCTTCCTCGTCGCGCCAAGTCGCGGCATACCGCCGAGATCACTTGGCTGCCTAAGCCCTTGCCGCGAAACTCTGGCAGGGTCAAAATGCCGCCGATCATGGCGCTCACGCTGGTTTCGCCGGCCGAGTTGGCATGGCTGATGATCTTTCCATCGCGCCGTATAACCATGTGCACGCCTTCTTTTGAGGTGATGCGGTTGGCGATCTGCTGATGCCGCAGGTTTAGGTCGGCGGCGTACAAGCCGGCAAACTCGCTGATCTGGTCGTACACGTGCGCTATTTCCATGGCGTCCGCGGCGTTGGCAACTTCCACCTCGCCGTTGTCTTCCGCTAAGCCGGCAAAGCCATGCAACTCGCAAAAGACCATTTCGCGCCGGCTGTACTTGCCGCCCAAGGTTGCAAAGAACGGATCTACCACCGATTGCTTGCCGCTGATCACGCGGATCTGGCGTGTATCTAAAATGGCGCGCAACTCCTTATGATCCACATTTCCATCGCGGCTGTAAATGATCAGGCTATCGTGATAGCGTAACGCCACCGCGCTGATCTGCCCTGCCTGGGTCTGGAACCAAACTTCCTGAAAGGAGCTATCGAAACCAAAGTGTTCGATATCGCCAAGGATGAACAAATTGATGTTCGGTTCCACCAGGCAGTACTCCATGAGGGCGAGCCGGTCTTGCTCGGCTGCTTTTGTGAGCATGACGGCCTCCTATTTGCTAAAGTGGACGAACCAGTCGGGGCCAAAATCCAAATGGTATGTATCGCAGAAGCTGCCCTGGCTGATGGCGAGTGAGACTTTCATCAGCTCATTGTTGTAGATGATCGGCTCGCCAATCTTCGCGTAGCCGAATGTTTTGTGGAACAGGACCTTCTCCTCGAACACCACTTCGTCTTTATGGCGAATGGTTACGTTGAGCATATCTCCATAGGCAAAGCCGGCTTTTTCGAACATAGCCAAGGGGATATTGGTCCACAAGTTGCCAAAATTGGGGTCGCCAATTTCAAAAATGCCTTCAATTTCGCCGTTTTTCGCGACAGGCTCTAAAATGGGCAGGCAAACGATCTCCTCCACAGGGTAGGCGGGGCCAACTTGTTCGTAGCTGATAATACCGCTGGCAAGCTTGGCGGCGCAGTAGCTAAACAGGTCGCGGCCATGAAATACGCTAACGCCTTCGGTGTTCTTTCCGCGCAAGCGGTTCACGCTTTGGTCAATTTCGCGTACTTCCACGATCCCCTGCCATTGCTTGATGTGGGTGAGGCTGCCATTATCGGGAGTAACCACATAATATCCATCGGCGGTTTTGGCAACGCAAGCCTTGCGCGGGGTTCCCACGCCGGGGTCTACCACCGAAATGAAGATGGTGCCCTTCGGCCAGAAGGTCATCGATTGGAACAAGCGGTAAGAGGCGCTCCAAATATCATATTGTGGGATCTCGTGGGTGCCGTCGAAGATCTCCAGCTCTCGGTCTACGGTTTTTACTACACCATACATAGCGCTTACGGCGCCTTCTTTGTAGGTAAAATCGGTTTGAAATACTAAGATTGGTTTCATTTTTTTTCTTTTTCTGTTAGATGAACGGGTTATAAAAACGGCTGTGATTGATAAACACCGAAACGATCACGGTGATGGCAAAGATCGACATGGAAAGGGCCAAGGCGATGTAATCATTGCTGGCCAGTTTTCGTGAGGCGTACCAGGTACGCGTTTTGCTTTTGGAAAAACCACGCAGATCCATGGCGTTGCTGATCAGCTCGATGCGGTCGAGCGAGGAGAAGATCAGCGGGATGACGATAAGCAGAGAGTTCTTGAAACGGTCGGTAAGCTTGGCCTTGTGCGAGAGATCCAAGCCGCGGGCTTGCTGCGCCAGGCTAATATCGTGGTAATCGCGCTGAATATCGGGGAAGTAGCGCAAGGTGAGCGCGACCGCGAATGCGGCTTTGTAATTTACGCCAATGCCGTTCAGCGAGGAAGCAAATTCGCTGGGGTTGGTGGTGAGCAAAAAGATCATGCCGAGCGGAACCACCGATGCGTATTTGAAGAATTTGGTGACCTGGTAAAAGAGCTGTTCTTGGGTGAGGTAGGTGGAGCCAAAGAGTTTAAAGATCACATGCTTGGTGCCGTAAATCGTTACCCCTTGCTCGGGCGAAAAAACGAAGGAGATAGCGGCGTTGGTAAGCAAAAAGATCAAAACATACACCACCATCAGCTGGATCTGCGAGAACTGAATGCGTGAGAGGCGCAGAACCGCCACCGAGAACACCATCACCCCTAAGATCACGCGGATATCATACGAGAACATCACGGCGAAGGTGAGGAACAAAAAGCACATCAGTTTGGTGAGGCCCGATAGGTTGTGGATGGGCGTGTTGACCGTGTTGTACGAAAAAAGCTTCATTTTCATGTTCATCGGTTTTTCAATCTCCGTTCGTAATCAATGAATCCCTGAACAAAATGCGTGCCGTCTTCAATGCCCGCCAGGTGCGCCAGGTTGAACAAGGAGGTTTCCTTTAGGTTGGCTTCCTCGATCACCTTGGCATCAGTTAGCACCACCGAAGCGGCGGTATCCGCGATCTTCTTGCCGCCCGCTAACACAATGGCGCGAGGGGTGTATTCCAACATCAGGTGCATATCGTGGGTGATGAGAATGATGGTGACGCCCAGCTTGTTGATCTCCACCAAAAATTCCATGATCTCGGTGTAATGCCGAAAATCTTGGCCGGCGGTGGGTTCATCCAGCATAATGATCTTGGGATCCAACACCAAAATGGAGGCGATGGTGACCCGCTTTTTCTGCCCATAACTGAGCGCGGAGATGGGCCAATCGATGAATGGCGCCAGCCCGCACACCTTGAGTACTTTTTCAACTCGGGTGGCGATCTCTTCTTCAGGGGTGTTGCGAAGCCTTAGCCCCAGCGCCACCTCATCATAGATGAGCGCTTTTGAGATCATCTGATTCGGGTTTTGCATCACCAACCCTATGATCTCGGCGCGCTCTTTGATGGTCTTGTCCTTGATATCCTGCCCTAAATAACGGATGGTACCGCGGTCTTCTTTTTCGAAGCCGCACAGCAGCTTGGAGAGGGTCGATTTTCCGGCGCCGTTCTTGCCTACCACCGAAACCATCTCCCCCTCGCGGATATCGAAGTTGACGGAATCGAGGATCGGTCGCACGCCGTCGTACGAGAAGGTGACGTTTTCCATCTGCAAAATTGATCGGTTGGTGTTAAGGCGGTCATCGGCCTTGATGGCGTTGTGCCAGATATTGAGCGCCTTGCTGGAGAGCTCCGTTTTGAGGGTGGTAATGTGCCCGGGGCGCATGGCTTCGGTAAGGTTTACGCCGGCATATTTTAGG
>CAIRYE010000459.1 GCA_903882765.1 uncultured Anaerolineae bacterium | reverse complement strand
GTTGTTCCTGCCCGTAGCATACAAAGCGGCGATTCGCGAGGCGATCAATGCGAAGCAAACCAAATTTACCTATACAGAGAGCGATGGCGAGATCGTCACTTATTCTATTGTTCGGGTAAACAATACCTACAATATCAAAAAAGAGACCCCCATCGAGCTGATTCGCACCTTTGAGCCGGTTTCTGGCGAGCATTGGCTTGGGCTCGATAATAATGGCATGGATGTGCTTACGCGCCTTATGTACGGCGGTAGAGTTTCCCTTTTGGTCGGTTTTATTGTTATCTTTCTGGAAGTTTTCATCGGCATCATTATTGGTGGTATCTCCGGCTATTTTGGCGGTTGGGTGGATACAGTTCTGATGCGTTTTGTTGATCTATTCAACAGTATTCCATTCTTCCCGATGGTGCTGATCTTTGGCTCGGTGATGGACGCGCTGGAAGTGGACGCTATGGTGAGAATATTCCTACTTATGGCGATCCTTGGGTTGCTGGGTTGGACCGGGGTTGCCCGTATTGTTCGCGGGCAGATCCTTTCGCTTCGCGAGCAGGATTTTATGGTCGCGACCGAGGCAACTGGTATTCGTACCAGCCGCAGGATCTTCAAGCACCTTGTTCCTAACGTTATGCCGCTTTTGATCGTATCGGCTACCGCCGGCCTTGGCGGCATCATCATTACTGAAGCGACGCTGGGGTTCTTAGGGCTCGGCGTAAAATATCCGTTGGCATCTTGGGGCAGCATTATCAATGTGGCATCTGATGCTTATGTAATGACCAACTTTTGGTTCATGTGGATACCGGCTGGCTTACTGATCTTGCTAACCGTGCTTGGCTTCAACTTTATTGGCGATGGTCTTCGGGATGCGTATGACCCGAGGATGAAAAGGTAGGCTATGACAATGGATGGTAAAAAGATGTCCTTCTTTGAAAGGATCTTTGGGAAGAAGAAAACCAAAGATACCAACAATATCTCCGCGCGCGAATTGGCTCATATCTCTCGTGAAAACCGACGGGTTACTGATAAGATCGAAAAAGACCGCAATCGAAAAAACGTTAATGAAAGTGAATACCTTTCCACAATGCGCGATGAAACCAACGTTGTGGAATTTGATAACCTGCACACCTACTTCTTCACCGATGTAGGTACGGTAAAGGCGGTAAACGGCGTATCTTTTGATATTCCGATGGGGAAGACCGTGGGCGTGGTTGGTGAATCGGGGTGCGGAAAATCGGTTACCGCCTTATCGCTGATGCAATTGGTTCAACGTCCGCAAGGGCAGATCGTAGATGGTGCCATTCGATTTAATTCTGGCGATAAGGTTTTTGATATTGCCAAAACACCCACTCAGGCGATGGAAAAAATTCGCGGCGCGAAAATATCGATGATCTTTCAGGAACCAATGACCAGCCTAAACCCTGTGTTTCGGTCTGGTGAACAGATCGATGAAGTAGTGAAGCTACATAACCCTGAAATGACCGACGAACAGGTAAAAGACCTCTCACTAAAGATGATCGAAACGGTTGGGATCGCCAATCATGTTGGTGTTTACCAAATGTATCCCTACGAGCTTTCGGGCGGTATGCGCCAACGAATTATGATCGCTATGGCACTGGCTTGTAATCCGAAGTTGATCATCGCGGATGAGCCAACTACCGCGCTGGATGTAACCATTCAGGCGCAGATCTTGGATCTTCTGCGAAATCTCAAGGACAAGATCAACTCAAGCATCATTCTCATTACACACGATCTGGGTGTTATCGCTGAAATGGCTGACTATGTTGTGGTGATGTACGCCGGCCGCATCGTTGAAAAGGGTACTGCTTTGGAGGTGTTTCACAACCCTATGCATCCCTATACTATCGGGCTAATGCGTTCGAAGCCGGTGATCAACCGCCAAGTGGACAAACTGTACACCATTCCAGGGAATGTACCAAACCCGATCAATATGCCTGATTACTGCTACTTTAAAGATCGCTGCGAAAAGCGTATGGGTGTATGTAATGGTGAATACCCCAAAGAAGTGTATATTACAAAAACACATATGGCCTCCTGTTACCTTTTTAGGGATGCTAATGCGAAATCCGAGGTTTAGATATGGTCTTTAAAACTCCAGAAACAAGTGAAGAAGTTGCTGAAACCGTTCTTGAAGTAAAAGACCTGAAGCAGTATTTCCCCATCAAGGCTGGTTTAATGCAGCAAACCGTTGGATATGTGAAAGCGGTGGATGGTATCAGCTTTATGATCAAGCGCGGTAAAACGCTTGGGCTGGTGGGTGAATCGGGCTGTGGAAAAACGACTGTTGGGAAGACGATCTTACGTCTCAACGAAAAGACCAGCGGCGATGTATTTTTCTTTGGTTTTGATATCTTCGCCATTGGTCGCAGCGAATTGCGCACGATCCGCCCCAAAATGCAGATCATCTTTCAGGATCCATACTCAAGCCTTTCGCCGCGATTGCCGGTATCCGAGATCATCGGCGAAGCCGTGCGAGAACATAACATCGTCCCTGATGACCAGTATGAAGACCATCTGGATGCTGTGATGAAAGCTTGCGGTCTTCAGCCTTATCACAAAGACCGTTATCCTCACGAATTCTCAGGTGGGCAACGCCAACGCATTTGCATCGCGCGCGCGCTTGCTCTCAACCCCTCCTTTATCGTTTGCGATGAACCTGTTTCCGCTTTGGATGTTTCGATCCAAGCGCAGATCATCAATCTTCTAAAAGAATTGCAGCAGAAATTTAAGCTGAGCTACCTTTTCATCTCTCACGATCTTTCGGTGGTGGAACACATCTCGGATGATGTTGGCGTGATGTATTTGGGCAATTTGGTGGAATACGGCAGCAAGGAAGCCATCTTCAAAAATCCAAAGCACCCTTATACCCAAGCTTTGCTTAGCGCCGCTCCGGTGCCAGATCCAGCCGCCAAAACGAACCGTATCATCTTGGAAGGCTCGATCCCGTCACCGGCGAATCCGCCATCGGGTTGCAAGTTCCACACCCGCTGCCGGCACGTAATGGATATATGCAAAACTGAGATTCCCGAGAACAGGATAATTGAGCAGGACCACCAAGTTAGCTGCCACCTGTATAAATAAGGTAACGATGAAACAAGCGAATGAGTATGAGGACGATGACGGCAGGGTGATCTGCGAAATGGACTTGGTTGGAAAGCCGGGACGCCTTTCGAAGGCGCAACAGCGCGCGACCCTGCCGCCAATTCAGCCGCAAGGGGTTATTATGACCCGCGCCGAAACATGGCGATACGCCTGGTACTCCGTGCTGGCAGGGTTGTTGATTGTGGCGGTGTTCGCTGCAACATGGATCCTTTTTACGCTGTTTTGTACACTGGTTTGGTTCCGATAAATTTTTTGAAGGCGCCCTTGGCTTACTCCGTCAAAAGCGCCTTCATTTTTGTATGGGGGATACGCCATGGGTAGGTGCTTCAAACCCTTTCGCTAGGTAAACCATTAGCGGGTTATCGGCACTGATAGAAATTGACTTTTAGGAAACTGGACTAGGATGGAAGGATAAAATGGGGGAGTAGTAGAAAGTAGCTATAAAAATCATAAAGTACAATTAAGTTCCACGCAAAAAAGGATGCTTTTTTCATCAGATCCTAGTGAATTTATTAAAAAACTTATAAAACATGAACAAGTATATTTAATATATTGTATAATGGTGTATCACTCTATTCAGAGTGTGGGCGCAGTATTCCTGTACCCAAATACCATTCTCTTGGAGGAGAAAAAATGAAACGTTCGTTTTATGTTTTGCTTTCCATGGTAGTTCTGGCCAGCATGCTTTTGGCTGCTTGCGGCGCTCCCGCTGCAACCGAAGCTCCTGCCGCTGAAGCACCCGCTGCTGAAGCTCCTGCCGCTACCGAAGCCCCCGTCGTTGAAGCTCCCGCCTACGAAGGGCACAAATTAGAAGCCCCCAACTGTGATTATGGTGGCAATGTGAAGAGCATTGAAGCTACCGCTGAAGACACCGTTGTGTTCAGCTTCTGCCAACCTGAACCTGCCTTTATTCCTAAGGTTTCTTCAGTTGAAGCTTTCGATATCTACGATTCCGACTTCCTCACTGAATCTGGTGGCAATAGCGCCGCTTTCAATGATACTCCCGTTGGTACCGGCCCCTACATCCTCAAGGAATGGGTCCGTGGTTCATATATGACCTTCGAACCAAACCCCAACTACTTCGGCGAAAAACCCGCCAACACCACCTTCACCCTCAAATGGGGAGCTGAATCCGCTGCCCGCCTTACCGACCTTCAGGCCGGTAACACCAGTGGTATCGCTGAAGTCACTGCTGATGACATCCCCTTGATCGAAGCTGACGCCAATATCAAGTTGTACCCACGCAAAGTGAACAACTTCCTCTACATTGGTCTCAACAACTCCAAAGCTCCTTTCGATAACGAACAAGTTCGCCAGGCCTTCGCCATGGCTATCGACAAGCAGAAGATCGTTGACGACTTCTACGCTCCCGGTTCCATCGCCGCCACCCAGTTCGTTCCCCCCGCTGTAAAGCCCGGTTTCACCGATGGCTATTCCAGCCCCGCTTTCGACGCCGCCAAGGCTGTTGAAATGTTGACTGCTGCTGGTTTCGATTTCGGTCAGACCATCACCCTGTCTTACTCCGTCCGAACTCGCCCCTACTTCCCCCAACCTGACAAAATCGCCGAAGCCGTACAAGCTCAGCTCGTACAGAACCTCGGTATCAAGGTTGAACTTGAGAAGCAGGAATGGGCTGAATACCTGCCCTCCGTTCGCGCTTCTGAGAAGCAGATGTTCTTCCTCGGTTGGTCAGAAGACTATCCCGATGCAACCAACTGGTACGATGTATTCCTTACCAGCTCCAGCAAATCCTTCGGTACCGCTTACCCCGATATTGAAGAATTGATCATCAAAGCTGGCAAACTCGGTGATGCTACTGAACGTCAGGCTCTCTACGATCAAATCAACCCATTGATCGACACCCATGTTCCCGCGATCGTTCTTGCTCACGGAACCACTCAGCTCGCTTTCGGTGCTGGTGTTGAGAACGTTGTTCTTGGCCCATACAACGAAAACTTCCCCCAGATGAATACTGCTGATGGTAACGTTATCTTCTCACAAGATGGTGAGCCCGTCTCCCTCATGTGTGCTGATGAAACCGATGGTTCTTCCTTCCGCGCTTGTAACCAACTCTATAGCAAACTTTATGCTTTCGATTGGGGTACCGCTACTCCCAAGCCCGATTTGGCTGAAGAATGTACCGGCAACGAAGATGCTACCGTTTGGACCTGTGTCCTCAAAAAGGGCGTAGTCTTCTCTAACGGCGCTACCCTCGACGCCAACGATGTTGTTGATACCTTCAGCATCGGCCTCGACTGGAACAACCCCCTCCGTGTGGGTAACTCCGGCACCTTCCAGTACTTCTTGGACTTGCTTGGACCAAAGGGCATCAACCAGCCCGCTGAGTAATCCTCTTTTGTAATAAATTGAATGGGGCAAGGAAAAAACCTTGCCCCATTCTCTTAACTCTATAGTTGGAGTTACGCATGGCCCAATTTCTTTTCCGCAGATTGCTTTTGATCCTACCTGTTCTGGTGGGAATTTTGATAGTTACCTTCATCATCACTCGGTCAGTTCCAGGTGATCCCTGTTCGGTCATGCTTGGCGAAAGGGCAACCGACGCCGCTTGTAACGCTTATAAAGCAAGATTTGGTTTAGATAAAAGCTTGCCTGAGCAGTTCTTAATTTACTCAGGAAATTTACTTCAGGGTGATTTTGGGACCTCCTTAAAAGACAAACGCCCCATCACCACGGTCATTGCTGAAAGACTGCCAATGACAATGGAACTTACCTTTATGGCTATGATCTTCGCTACCTCTGCGGGAATCATTTTAGGGGTGATCTCGGCATTAAACCGCAATAGCTGGATAGACACCTTAACCATGGTAGGCGCGAATATTGGCGTTAGTATGCCGGTATTTTGGCTTGGTTTATTGCTAGCGTTCTTTTTTGCCATCACATTAAAAGATACACCCTTCGCGCTTCCGCCTAGTGGGCGGTTGACCGCCGGTATTTCGATGACCCAGCTCGTAAAAGCTTGGGGAATCACAGAAAAGACCGGTTTTAGGGTTTTTATAGTTCAACTAATTTCCAATTCGGCCATACTTAATGGTCTCATCACTGGTAATTACAAACTCACACTCGATGCGATAAAGCACCTTTTATTACCTGCTTTTGCTGTTGGCACCATCTCTATGGCGGTCATCGCTCGTATGACCCGCAGCGCTTTATTGGAAGTATTAGGGCAGGATTACATTCGTACCGCTAGAGCTAAGGGTTTGAAACACCTAGTGGTGATCCGTAAGCACGCCCTGCGAAACGCGCTCATTCCGATCGTCACAATTATCGGTATCCAAACCGGCGGTTTGCTTTCTGGCGCGGTACTAACAGAAACGATCTTCTCATTACCTGGT
>CAIRYE010000458.1 GCA_903882765.1 uncultured Anaerolineae bacterium | reverse complement strand
TTTTTTCACCCATCTTAGAGTAAAAAACCGATACAGATTGGATCTGAATCTATGGACCAAATTGAACTGAGAGAACAAGAAAATCGTTGCATTCAAGAACAACCGCCTGGTTGTACAACTGGTTGCCCGGTTCATGTCGATGTTCGGACCATGGCGGCAGAGATTTCGAATGGTGACTTTGTTGCCGCTTTTAAAACATATCGTAAGACCATTCCATTTCCACGTATCATCAGCCATATCTGCGTTCAGTCCTGTCAATCCCAATGTAAACGACAAAGTATTGGTGGAGTCATTGAGATCGCCGCATTAGAACGAGCCGTTGTGGAATTTGGATCTCCTTTTGTGGAACCCTACAAAGCCTTGCCCCGAAAAACCAAAACCGTTGCGGTTGTTGGCGGTGGCATCAGTGGTCTAACAGTCGCTTATGACCTTGCCCGCAAAGGGTGGGGAGTGGTGGTTTATGAATCCAGCGACCGCCTCGGCGGAGGACTTTGGGAAATTTCACCCTCCCTATTACCCCCCGATGATCTTGAAAAAGATCTGGCCATTCTCGAACCACTCGGAGTGGAAACTAAATTCAAATCAGCCATTGCGTTTGGCGATGATAGTACAGCTGGGACATCTCTAACGGAACTGACCGATACTTTTGATGCTGTCTACCTTGCCATAGGTCCAAGCGCTAATGCTTCTCCTGCCGTCGCACTAACGAAAGACGGCCACGTACTTGTGGATGCCTTGACCTACCAGACCAACCTGCCCAAGGTTTTTGCTGGCGGGGATATGCTCCGTGCACAAGTTGGCTCTCCGGAGAGATCGAATTCCGCGATCCTTGCCCTTTCTGAGGGAAGACGAGCGGCTGTTTCCATAGATCGATTTCTACAAAATGTATCAATGACAGCATCAAGGACAAACGAAGGCTCGTATGAGACCCGGTTATATACAAATCTTGAACCCTTTGAGACTGTCACTAGCTCGATAAAAACCGACCTGACCACACAGTACAAACAAGGGAACGCCCAAGAGGAAGCCAGCCGTTGCATTCAATGTGAGTGTCTGGTGTGTGTAAAGAACTGCGAATACCTGACCAGCTATAAGGGTTACCCTAAGAAATATATTCGTGAGGTTTACAACAATCTTTCGATCGTAATGGGTGCCCGGTTTTCAAATAACTTTATCAATTCCTGTTCGTTGTGCGGTCAGTGTGGTGAGGTCTGCCCAACGGATGTTGATTTTGGCGAAGTATGCCATAATGCTCGCGAGACGATGGTGGAACAAAAACGTATGCCGCCTTCGGCTCACGATTTCGCTTTACAAGATATGGCATTTAGCAATACGCCGGATGGTAAGTTTGCCCTCGCTCGCAACGCACCTGGAAAAAATAGCAGCGACTATGCCTTCTTTCCAGGCTGCCAACTTAGCGCCTCAAGCCCAGCATATATTGAAAAGGCTTATGATTTCCTTCAAGGCGCATATCCTGATGCTGGTGTTGGTTTAATGTTGCGCTGTTGTGGAGCGCCAGCCGATTGGGGCGGACGAAAAGACCTATTAGAAGAAACCCGAATGGATTTTATGTTGGAATATGAAAAACTAGGGAAACCAAAAATGATCATGGCTTGCTCAAGCTGTTATCAAGTTTTCCAAAAATATTACCCCGAGGTTGAGATTGTTTCGTATTGGGAAGTCTTTGATAAATTGGGACCCCAAGATTTGTCGAAGGGCAGGGTATTTACCGCTCCAGTGGCGATCCACGATCCTTGTTCCACCCGAAACGAAAAGGCGATTCAAGATTCTGTTCGTAACATCCTAAAAAAGTTAGGCTGCGAAGTCGAAGAACTTGCGATGAGCCGTGAAAAAACAGAATGTTGTTCCTTTGGCGGTCATATGTGGCTCGCAAATAAACCACTCGCCGAAAAAGCAGTTCAGAGACGCGTCAATGAAAGCACACAAGATTACCTAACGTATTGCGCCATGTGCCGAGATTTTTTCGCTCGTCGTGGAAAACGGACAGTTCATCTTTTTGACTCAATTTATGGAGATGAGTTACTCGGAAATGACCTAGCTTTAGCGCCAGCGGTAGGTTTCTCACAACGTCATGAAAACAGGGCACGACTAAAAGAAAAATTATTAAAGAGTTTATGGAGTGAATCAATGCCCGAACAAGCAGCATACGAGCATATCCGGTTGGTGCTCCCGACTGATGTTCAGAAAATGATTGAAGATAGGTTAATCTTGGTGGAAGATATGCAAAAGGTGCTTGAACACGTTGAACGAACGGGCAAGCGAATGTTGAACGCGAACACTCAACATTTTTTAGCCTATTACAAACCCACCAGCGTCACCTACTGGGTGGAATATTCCCATCAGGATGATGGCAGTTATTTGATACACAAAGCATATAGCCATAGAATGGAAATTGGTGTAGGTGCACAAAAATGAGCGAGTATATTGATCTATCAACGAACGCGGGTTGGCTTTGCGATAATTGCGGGATACCCCTAGTACTAGGCAAGGTAGATGTCTCCTATTTAGGCAACTCCTTCCCGGTCGATTTACTAAAATGCCCAAAATGCGATTTGGTAATGATCCCTGAAGAACTTGCGCTCGGCAAGATGCTTGAAGTAGAAAAAGGGCTCGAGGATAAATAGCGTGCCTCACCCGGTGTACGAGCATCCAATTTGGACCGAACTAGATGAACAGTGCATACGGCCGGGCGGCCTTTCGATAACCAAGCAGGCGCTGCGGCTTTGTCATCTTCCGTTCGGAGCGCGAATTCTTGATGTTGGCTGTGGGTCCGGAACAACCTTACGGCACATAACCAAACAAGGCGAACGAACCGGATTCGGTATCGATATCTCGGCAGATCTGCTTCAAAAAGCTTCAATATCGGATGGTACTGTGCATATCGCGCAATCACGCGCCGAGCATTTACCATTCGGCGAACATTGCCTGGACGCGGTCATTTCCGAGTGCGTTTTTTCTGTGGTAGATACAGCACCAGCAATGGAAAATTTTTACCGTGTGCTAAAACCCAACGGCTATTTGATCATGAGTGATTTGTATGCGCGAAATGAAAGCAGGCGCGATGCCATGAATTCCATACTCATTGAAAGTGGCATCGGTTCAGCGATGACTCAAAAAGAGATCATAGGTAAAGTAGAAAAAGCTGGTTTTGAAATTTCTGTCTTTACGGATCAATCTGAAGCAATGAAGCAATTTTCGTTTTGCACTTTAACTACCGCCGCGCAAGTAAATTCTTTTGATTTTTTTCTAGCTGCAACTAACGCAAAATTGGGATATTATTTTTTAATCGCGAGGAAATAACAAAATGGATAATATCGATCAGCTCGTGATGTTACGAAAACAAGGTTTTTATTGCAGTCAAATTCTCATGCTTCAAGGGATGGAAATGATGGGTAAGGAAAATCCGGACCTTGTTAGGGCCATGCACGGCCTTGCCGGTGGTCTTGGTTTTTCGGGCGAATTGTGCGGCGCACTGACCGGGGGCGCTTCTTTGCTCGGTCTTTATGCCGGCAAAGGAACGGCGGAGCAAAGAGAAGACCCACGGCTCGATTTTATGATCATGGACCTTGTTAAATGGTTCAAGGCTGAGTATGGCGAAACTTTTGGTGGAGTACGTTGCGAAGAAATATTAGCCGGAAACCCCCAACATCAAACAACGCGTTGCCCTCTAATGGTAACGGGAGTTCTGCAAAAAGTGAAAGAACTATTGATTGAGAATGGTTTCGAACTTACCGGGTTGGAAGAATGACGGAAGTTCTCTCCACAACGGAAAGCGTTTGCCCTGATTGTTTGGACCGTATTCCAGCCATTCGTGTTCAGGAAAACCATGATGTTTATTTGGAAAAAACCTGCCCGAAACACGGAGCTTTTAAAACAATAATTTGGCGAGGTTCACCCGCCTTTACCTCTTGGGTTCGCCCAAAAATGCCAACGTTTCCAAAGAATCCTTTCACCGAGGTAAGAAAAGGCTGCCCCTATGATTGCGGCCTCTGCCCCGAACACGAACAGCAGTCTTGTTGCGTCCTAATGGAAGTTACCCAACGATGCGACCTACATTGCCCGGTTTGTTTTGCCGATGCTGGGGAAGTCAATCCACCTGCCGATATGTCCATGAAGGAGATCGCCGCATGGTACGAAAGGTTTCTCACCGCGGGTGGACCATTCAATGTGCAACTTTCAGGCGGCGAACCCTGTGTTCGGAATGATCTGCCAGAGATCATTCGGTTAGGACGTTCTTATGGGTTCACCTTTTTCCAACTAAATACTAACGGCATCCGTATATCCAAAGATATTGCTTACCTCGATGAATTAAAGGCCGCGGGGCTTTCCACTGTTTTCCTACAATTTGATGGCACAAACGATGTGATCTACAAGAAAATTCGCGGTCGTGGATTACTTGAAAAGAAGTTGGCGGTCATCAAGAATTGCGCTGATCTTGGAATAGGCGTTGTATTGGTTCCTACCCTAATTCCAGAAATTAATGTTTCGGATATCGGCAATATCCTTCACCTTGCCATCGCAAACATGCCCACTGTTCGAGGGGTTCACTTCCAACCCATCAGCTACTTCGGCCGCTACCCAGATGATCCCTCTGATGAATCTCGTATCACTATCCCTGAAGTGATCAGAGCGATCGAATCGCAAACGGATGGGTTGTTGCAATCCTCTGCGCTCTGCCCCCCTGGCGGTGAAAATGCCCAATGTTCCTTCCATGGCAATTATGTTCTCATGCCGGATGGTTCTCTCAAAGCACTTACCCGCCATAAAAATGAAACGTGCTGCCAACCAGTAGATGCGTCCTTAGGAGCGGAACGTTCACGAGAGTTTGTTGCCCAACATTGGGCAACCCCTGCCCCAATCAGTAGCCTGCAAATGGTGAGTGGTCCCAGCTTTGGCGAGTGGGATGTTTTCCTTGAACGAAAACGCACCCACACCTTTTGTGTATCTGGAATGGCGTTTCAGGATGCCTGGACCCTTGACTTAGACCGCTTACGGGATTGTTATATTCACACTGCCAGTCCGGATGGCAAATTGGTGCCATTTTGCGCTTATAACCTCACCGATCGGCATGGAAAATCCCTTTATCGACGAGCCTATGAAAATCACACCGCTTGATCCGTGGATACTCGCCAAGATCAATTCCAACCAACCCACTCTTGAGCGGGAAGAGTTGATGGATTGGCAATTGAAGAAGGTGAACCAAACCATAGCGTTAGCGCGTCAAAAAAGCCTCTTTTATCGTGAGCACTTTCAGCGGATGCCTGAATCGATCCAAAACCTGAGCGAGTTATCCCAATTCCCATTTACAACACCCGAAGATATTCGACGAAACCCGCTTCGATTCCTCTGCGTTTCACAAGATTCTATTGACCGGGTTGTTACCTTGGATAGCTCTGGAACTACTGGAGAGCCAAAGCGGATCTACTTTACGGCGGATGATCAGGAATTGACCATCGATTTTTTTGGTGTAGGTATGTCTACCTTTACCCAACCAGGCGATAAGGTATTGATCTTTTTGCCTGGCCAAACCCCCGGCAGTGTAGGCGACCTGTTACGTTTAGGGTTGGCGCGCCTTGGAATGGATCCGATCCCGTATGGCCCCATCAGAGATTCGCAACACGGTCTTGAAGTAATGAACATCAAAAAAGCCGATTGCCTAGTTGGGTCTCCCACCCAGATGCTTGGTTTAGCCCAGCGCTGGCAAACCAATATGCACAAGCCACGTTGTGTTCTTCTCTCTACCGATCACCTACCATCGGCGATTGTTGATAAACTAAAAAGCACCTGGGGCTGTGAAGTATTTGATCATTACGGCTCTACCGAGATGGGTTTAGGGGGAGGTGTGGAGTGTGAAGCTCACAACGGATACCACCTACGCGAAGCCGATCTTTTCTTTGAGATTGTCGACCCAGAAACTGGCTACCCTGTTCGCGAGGGGGATTATGGCGATGTCGTTGTTACTACCCTTACACGCGTGGGAATGCCGTTGATACGTTACCGAATGGGAGATCGAAGCAGATTCATAGCCGACCAATGCCCTTGTGGGACTACTCTACTGGCTTTGGAACAGATTCGAGGAAGATTCAGCGGATTTATTCAAATTGGCGAAAATACCCTCAAGTTAGCAGATTTTGACGAAGCGCTTTTCGCCATCCCGGGGTTGTTGAATTTTACAATATCGGTGACAATTGAAAAAACTATTGAGTGTGTGAACATACGTGCTCAAATGTTAACCAATGTTGATTCTTGCTCATCGATCGAAAATGCGATGAGTAACTTACCATCAATGGCGGGCATAAAACGAACGATCACCAGCCATCATACTCCCAATGAGGTTGGAAGTATCCTTAAACGAAAAATTATAGATCAACGAGGCCAAAATGCGTGAAGTTCTTGAACAGGTAGAAATTTGGCGAAACGAAGGTAAAAGCGTCGCGATCGCGACCAATGTGAAACGCGATGGCTCTTCTTTACGACCATTAGGCGCTAAGATGGCAATGACCCCAAATCAGGAAATTGCTGGTTCGGTCACCGGCGGTTGTATTGAAGGTGTAGTTTATGAAGAAGGTTTAAAGATCATAAAGGATGGTACACCAAAATTACTACATTACGGCGTACCCACCGAAGATACTCCTTGGGAAATTGGTTTGACCTGTGGCAGCACCTTGGAAGTTTTTGTTGAATCTTTGGATTCACCTGCCTGGAAAGAAATATATCCGGCGCTGCTAACTTGCTTGCAGGAAAACCAATTAGCGGCGGTTGCCACCATCATCGCCGGTCCGGGATTGGGGAAAAAATTGATGGTTTGGCCCGATGGGCGTTCACATGGCAATTTGGGAAGCGCTGAATTAAATTCCGAGGTGAGCAGCTGGGTGCAACAAAAGATCGATGTTCAAGAAAACACATGGGCAATATTCACTTTGCCCGGGGAAAAAGCGGAAACTGTAGATGTTTTTGTAGATGTGTTCGTACCAGTTTCGCGAATGATCGTGATCGGAGCTGTTCATATCGCGATTCCGTTAGTAACCTTGGCAAAAGCGATCGGGTACTATACTATCGTAATCGACCCGCGCGAGGCGTTCGCGACCCGAGAACGATTCCCCCATGTAGATGAATTGGTCACGGATTGGCCATCTACAGCGCTTGAGAAATTACGGCCCGATGAAGGTACCTACATCGCCGTGATCAGTCATGATGAAAAACTTGATAATCCGGCAATTAAAGTAGCATTGGCAAGCTCAGCAAGGTATGTTGGAGTACTTGGCACTCGTAAAAAGATCCCGAATCGTTTCGACGCTCTCAGAAAATTGGGGGTAACCGATGCACAATTAGAGCGGCTTCGCGCCCCGATCGGCATCCATTTGGGCGCGATCTTGCCTGAAGAGATCGCGCTTTCCATCCTTGCTGAAATGGTTACCGCTAAACACGGGTTACCTAAAACTCAGTAAACCCATTTTACTGAACCGGTTTCGGCTGTTTCGTAACCGCCAAGATCGTGAATTTCTTTTTTTGCTTGGGCTGTATTCAACCAAGAACGAAGGGCTTGAATCGGTTCCATTGCCCATTTTTCTGAAGGTATTACCAAGTCATA
>CAIRYE010000457.1 GCA_903882765.1 uncultured Anaerolineae bacterium | reverse complement strand
CTTTGGTTACTTCGAGGTGGTCAACCAAAAAATGATCGGTGAACCAAGATCCGTATAGGGTTACGCTCTCGCCTGAATAAATTCTATCCAATGGGAGAGTGCTAGTTACATCGGCATAATAATAGGTGCCGGCAATGTCATAGGTAAAGCTGTTGGGGGTTAGTACATCTCTTATTTGTCCGCGCAAAATTACTTTTTTGCTTGAAGAAAGAGAAGTTACATTATCGATATTCCAATAATCAATCTCAGTGTATTTTTCGGCAATCGCAGGATCAACAGGATCAGGAGTTGGCAAAGGGGCGGTGCGGTTGACGGCGGGATTATTTGGCCCGATGGAGATCTCGCTCTCGCATTTATCTGTCACAAGGCGCAAATTCTGGGCTTTTGGATCGACATCGAACAAGAAAAAGGTTTTGGAAATAACGCCAGGGTAAAAAGGTTCATTTAGACCTAACAAGCCCGGTTTGGTAATTGAGCGGTACCAATACAAGCCGCCCCAATCCCTTCTGCTTTCTGGAAAAATGGTGTAAGTATATTCTTCGCCTTCCACGTACCCCTTGAGGAGGTACGCATCTGGGGAAAAACCTATCATTGTTTTGTCACCTTTATTGGTTATATCGACATAGATGATCATATATTTCCCGGAAGGTGGAAGATCGAAGTAAACGGATCCGCTGAGTTGCCATTCTGTGATTTTTAGGGAAAAATTGCCACAATCAATTTCGTCTCCCAAGTCTGGCAAGGGGACACTGGTCGCGATGATTTCTTGTGGTGGCTCAGTGTTAAATGGCACCTGTGTGGGATATTTGGTTGAACTAGGATATCGGGTGCTAGTTGGAAGAGGTGTGGATGTGCTGCTTAGAGCTGCTAATGTCGATGCTGCGTCTTTTTGGGCAAGGTCGGTATCGATCGGTTGGCAAGCTGAAACGAGCAGAATGATAGAGATAATGATCGAGAATGGTGAGAATCTAATTGAATTTGTTTGCATTTTATTCCCCCTAGCGAATCGGTATCGTAACGCTACAATTGTTGGATGCCGAAGCTTTGAAGGTAAGTTCAAAACTCGTCAGTTTTAGTGGAACATCGAAAACTATCAGACTTCTCACCGGTACAAGCGGAACATACATCGTAATATCTTCCCAAGGTGTTTTTCCGATTGCGTTTCCTTCCCTGCCTTCATTCATAAAACTGGATGTAGATGTATCGGGGGAATAGGTTTTTTTGCTTCCGGCTTTGTCCGTGGCTGTAAGAATAAAATCATTTGAAGACAATCCGGCTATCGTTTTGTGGGTTCGATTGGTGATCAGGACACGCACAATTTTGAAGACTCCGTTGGAAGAATCATAGGGAGAGCCAAAGCCGTATTGTTCTTCAAATTTGTAGAGGTTGATGTAGAAATCCTCGCCACAAGGAACATTTTGACCCATGATCGACAGCGTTTCGCGAACTTCGGTTGGCATTGGTTTTTCGAAGGTAGGGGTCATGTAAATGATATTGGGTGTAAGGGTTGGTAAAACGGTAAGTGTGGCTTGTGTGGTATATGTTGGAAAGGGGGTGAGCGTTTTTTGAATCACCCGGGTTGCCGTAAGGTCAATTTTTTCTTCCCCTGCTTTGGCGATGACTAACTTATTCATGGCGTTTTGCTGCCTTGCTTCTTGTGAGGAACATCCTATTAGCACTATGCTAAGGATGGTCATCAGTAAAATTGGTATAATTTTCATAAATTTCCTCCTCTAATTTGAATTACTGATTAATTATAGTACCTAAGTAATATTAAGAAGGTTATTGTAAAAAATTTAAGGTTTTTGCACTTATCCCCTTTCCTATAGAGCATGGATTTTATATGTGACTGGCGTAACCGAGACATGTAGCAGTGAGGGATAGCCTTCGTTCAATTGCGAGAGGTCGAAATGGAGACCGGCGCTAGAAAGAGGTCGGGGGACCTGCGCCAACCATAAGAAAGGGACGCGGCTATTAGGGTCTTTAAATCACCCAGCCCCGATTGGGGGCTGGTAGTGGGGTTTTATTTGGGGAATTTGGTTAGGCTAGGAATTGGAGGGTGCGGTCCATGTCGCTGAGGCTTTCGGAGCCGGATTCGGTGATGACCATGTCGTCTTCGATGCGGACGCCGTTTTCGCCTTCTAGGTAGACGCCGGGTTCTACGGTGTATGCCATGCCTACTTCGAGCAGCTGCATGTTATCGCCGCGCATGTAGGGGTCTTCGTGTACTTCCATGCCGAGGCCGTGGCCGGTGCGGTGGCGGAAGTATTGGCCGTAACCGGCGGCATCGATCACGCCGCGGGCGGCTTGGTCTACGGCGGCGCAGGGTTTGCCAGGGGCGCCGGCGGCACGTCCAGCGATGTTGGCATCCTGAACGATCTTGTGAATGGCACGGAATTTTTCGGCTACGTTGCCGATGGCGTAGGTGCGGGTGAGGTCGCTGAAGTAGCCTTCGTAGCTAGCGCCCCAATCGAAGAGGAGCAGATCGCCATCTTGTACCAGACGATCGGTGGGGGTGGCGTGCGGGTTAGCGCTGTTGGGACCGGAGCCGACGATGGGGGAGAAGGGCAGGGTGGGACCGCAGCCGTGGCGCAGCAGCTGAATGACCAGCTCGTTTGCCAGTTGTTTTTCGGAAATGCCGATCTTGACGCTGGGCAGGGTGGCCTTTAGGGCATCCTGGGCTATTTGGGCGGCTTTGCGCATGAGGGTAACTTCGTTGGCGTCTTTGGTGTTGCGCAGGTGGGCAAATACATCTGCGGCGTTGACGAACTGGGCATTGCCCGAGGCAGCTTGGATGTAGCCATACTCCAACATGCGCAGGGCGCTCGGTTCCATGCCGATCTTTTTGCCGGCGGAGCCTTGGGCGGCGATGGCTTGGTTGAAGGAATCCTGCCAGACGGCCGG
>CAIRYE010000456.1 GCA_903882765.1 uncultured Anaerolineae bacterium | reverse complement strand
TGAACCCGCGGGAATTTTTTCGCTCAACTGCAGGCTTGCACGTTCAAAGGTGGCAATGGCGTCATCGTCACATTGGTTGTTTACCTCAGAAATTGAAAAGAGGGGAGTGGGTGTAAGGATCGTAGAAATACCAACCAAACTGAGCAGCAGAACGAACATAAATGGGTGTTTCGAAATTCGAGGGATGAATGTCCAGATCATGAAAACAAGCAAAACGAAGGCGAATCCTAAGGCTAATCCGCCCAATATTGAAAATATGTAACCTTGGGCGGGCTTCTCGATGCCAAATTTATTGACAACTAGCTGCCAAACTTTCACAGAGCCATCGCTGAACCAGCCATTTGAAAAGCGCGGAAGGGTTGAATTGATGATCGGGTCTGAGATCGATTTATGAATATGCAGCCCTACCCCGCTAAATAGGACCAACACGAGTGCCAAGCCAAAAAGTGTTCTATGAACGCCGACCTTATCGCCAAGGTATGGGTAAGCAAGAGCGAAACCGATGAGTAGCATTGGAGCGAAAAACGTTAGGTACGCTGGGAAACTATAAAGGAAAACATTATTATCGACCGCCGCATAGATGTGTATGGCGGTAAGCACAACAAAATTAACCAACACGAACCAAATCTGTTTGCGCTTCACATCTTGACCAGGGTTTTTAAAGCCGAACAACGTGATCATCATTATGAACATCGCATATGGGATGGAAGAAAAGCGCAACCCGCCAAAGATCTCTTGAATATTTTGAATGAGGGTAAATGACTTCGGTTCAATTTTATTGACCGCTTTAATGATCTTATAGCCACCCAATAAGTCATTGTCTGTTAAAAAGCTTGTAACGAAACCCGGCATCGCAGCACGCCATACAAATATATAGATCCCTGGCCAGAATACCACATGGACGATCAGAAAGAGGAATATCCCCGGAAGTTGGGTCAGGAAAGCTTTTTTGATCCCAAATTGCCATGCGAGATACAAATAAAGGAAGAACAAATACGGGATCATATTCTGACGGGTAAGCACTAAGAGTACCGCCATGATCCCGCCAAGGATCAATTCCCAAGTCTTCCTGCCTTCCCCAAGAATAAAGTAAAGGCTCCACACCAAAAAAAGGATGGATATCACCTGCGTCATCGAGCGAGCGTAATAGACCAACCAATTTTGGGTTAGCACCACCATCCAAACCGCGATGGCGGCAAAAGTTAGGTTGGATACCCTGCGAACGGTTAACCATAAGCCTAACAACATCAACGCGCCTAAGAAAACACTAAAATATCGGCCAGAGCGGATCCCATCGCCAAACAAAACTTGGGAGAGCCCTGGTATATAAAAGGAAAGAGGCGTTTTGTTGGTAATCATGCCATCTACCTGATAAGGCACACTCTCACCCCGCAGGTAGCTCGCGCCTTTTATTAAATACGACCCCTCATCCATCGTGACCAATATTTTATGGGCATAGTGAAGCGAAAGGCCTATATACGCGATCAGACCGATCATAGCGGCGAGCATCAATATAGAATTCTTTTTTTTGGATAGCAGTTGGGCCATTTTATTTTTCATCATCTCGTTCGTTGGAAGTTGTTGCAATTTTAATAACTTAATTCCTGTTTTTTATACCACGATAATAAAAAAGCAACCCGATCCATCTTCTGAAAGGGGTTGCTTTTTGATTCTACTAATTACGGTTTTACAAAATTAGGGTAAACCAGCATTCACCCATTCTGTTAGGTATTTGATCTCATCAGCACTTAGCTGACCAGGATGATCACCGGCTTGTTGTAACACAAGGATATTACTGGCAGCTGGGTCGCCGGCAACAAAACCAGCGCCTGCGGCACCGCCCGTGATCGCCAATTCTTTAGAAAGGATATTCAAGCCGCCAATAGCGCCTTCACCATGGCAAGCACCGCACTTTTCAGATAGCATTGGGCCAACGAATCCAGCCCAAGTGAGGTTTTGGGGCCTTGGCATGGGGGTTGGCTCAAATACGACCGGTGTAGCGGTAGGTAATGGTGAGAAGGCAGTGACCGTTTCGCCTTGGGGTAGGATCTCGGTGGCGGTCTTTTCAAACCAAACAATGTAGTAAATGCTAAGCGCCGTAACGGCAAAGACTGTGACGGCAAATGGGAAAAACACGATTTGGCGAATTACCTTAGTGCGGATGCTAACTTCTGGAGGGCGTTGCTCTCCTTTTTCAATCAAGGCAAGTTCAGCGGGATGCTCGTGAAGCATCTCTTCCCGATTCAACTTACCGGTAAACATACTCTTATTAAATGTTTTGATATGCACATGGTAAAAGTGCCAAAGGATGATTGCCGCCACTGCCAATACAGCTTCACCGCCGTGGGCAGCTTTGGCTGCCGGGATGGCTTCCCCTGGCAGAAATCTCAAAGTAGTGATCGGATTCCACATCATTAAACCAGTGGCAGCCATTACGATGGTGCCCCAAATCAAGGCGAGGTATTCCGCTTTTTCGGCGTAGGAATAGCGGCCGTAGTAGGCTTTGTGCTTTTTGTAGCCAAAATAATACTGAACATCATGGATCACGTGCTGCAGATCATTGATCCAAGGGATCATAGAAATGTGAATGCGATCTACCCACAGCCGATAACCAACCTCGATGATGTGAATACCACTGATGCCGATCATAACGGTTGCCGAGATGTGATGAATCAATCTGGCAGTTTCTACGCCGCCTAATAATTGGAAGATCCACACGCTCAGGATCGACATTGGATATTTTTGAGGTAATCCAGTGAGCCCAAGCAAGGAAAAGGAGATCAGAAATGAAACATGCTGCAGACGCTGAATGACATTGAACCGGGTAAATAACTTAACCGGCACCAACTTAGTGCCCTTAGTTGCCGTCGCCATCTTGCTCCTCCTCAGTTTTGGTTGGTTTCGTGGATAATTTTGGATGGGCAGTTGGCTTTCGCTTTGGTTTGTGTAATCGATCCAACATAGCTCGACCAAAATCAAGGAGAACTAACAGTCCCATACCGCCCAACACACCTGGGATAAGGAATTGGTAGAACAAGTTGATGTAATATACCGTGGGATATTTTTCGGTATCCGGAATGTAATGCGATGTCCAGGAATCGGGGAAATTCGCTGTAGCATCGGGATGACATTTTTGGCAGGTTTTTAAGAGGTTTTCTTTGATCTGCAACCCTTTTGAAGGATCGTCAGATTTCGCGATGTCGTGGATACCATGGCAATCGTAACAAACCGGTTTATTCGATTCCGCGTCCGGAGACACTTTTTCGAAGATGGTGATGGTTGTTCCATGGAAGTCGGAAACGTAAGTATTCATCACATTGATGGAGAGACCGTACTTCGCCATTTTGTTAAGATCGGTGTGACATTTTGCGCAAATTTGGGGAGATCTCAACCTAAACTCAGCGGATCGAGGGTCTTCCATATTATGAACGCCATGACAGTCCGTACAGGTAGGCGCGTCCGGGTTGTGATCCGCCACGCTGGCGGAACCATGAACACTTTGGCTGTATTTCGCGAAAATTTCGCTATGGCATTTTTGACAGGTCGTAGAAATTAAATAATGCGTCGCGGGGTTTGTGGCACCGGTCTGCTGATCTTTGATCCGTGTAATAGAATGGGGTGAGTGGCAATCAGAACAAACCGCGGCTTGTACATTGCCTGTTGCCAGTTGCTTGGCATGCACGCCATCCATTACCGCGTCATTCAAATCACCATGGCATCTGCCGCAGGCTTCGCTCAATTTTAGTGTTGCTTCTCGAACACTGTTGAAATTGAAACCATGCCCCATTTCAGCCTTAAAACCAACATGACAACCCACACAACCTAAACCAACTTCTTTGTGTACGGTTGTGTTGTAAATATCTGGGTTGACGAAAAGGCTATAGGTCTCTTTTTGTTCTTGGATACCAAATTTTACGCTCATTGCCTGATTGCTGTGACAGGTCAAACATTCCGCGTCATTATTGATGGATGTTTGGGGTTGGCCGCCTTCGAATGCAGGCGCATTCTTTTGAAGAGCCGCCACACCAACAGATGGCAAGAGCAAGACCATTATCAAAATGGCCAGAGAAATCAAGTTGAATTTGTTTTGCCAAATTTTCACTATTTCGCTCCCGATTTCGGTTTTACGGAATGCTCAACGCGATCATATTCTTTTTTGTGATATTCCTTCATTTCTTTCTCGGTCAATTTTCCGGTAAAGATACTGAGGTTTAAACGCTCAATATGAACATGGTAAATATGCCAAATCAGGATAAAGAAGGCCGCCGCAATCGCTTCAGAGCTATGCATCAATTTCGCCGCCGGTACTGCCCCACCCGGGAACCATTGGGTGAATCCTACGGGGAACCAAATGATAAACCCGCTCAGGATCATAAGAACAAACCCGATCGCTACCACCCAATAAGTGACCTTTTGTTCAAAATTGAACTTGCCAAATTTGGGCTTTTCTTTTTTGATGAAGAGCAGGAATTTCATCATACCAAAAGCATCTAAAACATCTTGCCAGGTTATCAACATATCGCCAGACAGCTTTTTTTGGAATAACTTGATAATGGCTTTCCCGAAGTGGTACACGGCAAGTAAAGTTAGCGCGATAGCAGAAATATGATGGATCAGGCGAATAAATTCTAAGCGCTCAGGTGTGGAGAGTAGTATCTGACTCCAAGAAAAATCGCGATATTTTTGGGGTAAACCAGTAAGTAAAAGAACAGTTGAACTGAGCATGAGAATATAGTGTTCAAGCCGCTGGCCAATTCCAAACCGTTTGTAGGTTTTTTGGCTTTCGATGATGTCGCTTACATTATTGTCAATTGTCATGGCAAATTTCTCCTAACACGATCAAAAAGTTGCCTGATGATCTGTAATAACACATAAATAACACAAACCCAAAGTACGAAGGGTGAAAAGGAAGAGTAAAAAGCGTCTACATAAAACAAGATCGGAGTTCGTTCTAGGCTGATCTTATTATGGCCAGTCCAAGCGCCTGTCCAATTTGGGCCAGCGCCGGGGTGACATTTTTGGCAGGTGGATAAGAGGTTTTGAGGGCTTACCATTGAATTTGGATCAGAGGTCTTGCCGATATCATGGATGCCATGGCAGTCGGTGCATACAGCGCTATCATGCCAAATGGTGGGCCATTTGGCCTTGTACACCGATACGTCGACCCCATGCCATGATGTTTTATAAATGGAATAGACATCAGATGAAAGGCCGTACTTTCCCATTAGTTCGGGATCGGAATGGCATTTGGCGCACATTTCAGGGCTTTGCACCCTAAAGTCAACAGTTCTTGGATCAACAATGTTATGAACGCCATGACAATCTGTACAAACAGGAACATCTTGATTGCCTTCATTAATAAGAGCGGCACCATGAACGCTTTTGGTATAGGTCGCGAGAATTTCATCGTGACATTTACCGCAAGTTGCTGAGATCTTCGATTTTGGTTCCATGGCCGCGGAAATGTCGTGCGCGCCATGACAATCGGTACATATAGCGGTTGCTAAATTGCCCGCGTCCATAATGGAGGCGTGAATACTATCTTTGGCTTTCTCATAATTCCCTGAGTGGCAAGCCTTACAAGCTTCGTAATAAGCGATGGATAATTCGCGCTTCGAAGCAAAGTTCTGGGCAGGATGAGGGTACTTTTGGATGGTTTGATGACATGCTACGCATTCAATTCCTTTGGAGCTATGGATCGAATGATCCAGCATTTCCTTTGAAATCGTAATCGAGGTAGATTCACCGTCTTTAAACGTCATAGTAAGATCTTGCTCACCATGACAGGATAAACAATATTCTTCCGTACCTTGATTGGGGCTTATTGCCGAGGCTGGGATTATATTAAGGAAGAAGACCAAGGAAACAACAAGCAGGATAGGGATCGTCAATTTCTTGAGAAGGGATGTCATTTTACCGACTCCCCTGAATTATTTTGATTTTCATCCTCGTTGGTTTCCTCATCTGGATCATAAGGAGCCTCTATGACTACCAATCCAAGTTTTCGTAATAAATAAGAAATCCCGATTAATACAACAACAGGGACCATACAGCGACCTACAAAAAACAATCCTACAAGCAATGGGCTTGTTGATGGCTCGTTCATGGTTTATCCCTCCAAATTTTTATCGGATAACCATAATTCATGGCATTTTTTGTCATTTTTACTCCAAAAGTAAATGATTAGATAAGTATAACTTAAAGAAAAGATTAAAAAATGCTGAGAGTGACATTTGTTCAGCGGTTTCGTGACAGCATTCACTAACGCCTTTTGCCCTATATCCATTAATATGACTATGTATATCCGATAACCTTCTACGGGAAATTTTGCATTGGAGATTTGAACATGACAAAAAAAATAGTTTTTAGCCTGGCGATCCTCTTCGTTACCATCTTTTTACTCACCATCGCCCTTCCCGCAACACCAGCTGTTGCGGCAGAACCAAGCCAGGATACCGATGGCTGTGTCGAGTGCCACGCTGTCGCGTATGCTCCTTGGTCACAGAGTAAACATGGCGTTGGGAATGTAAGCTGCTTGGTATGCCACAAACTCAGTGAAGGCACCGGAGTCCATCCTGACATCAAATACACCGTTGAAGGTGAAGATGTTACCTGTATGGTATGCCATACAAATGTAGCTGGCATGGATGTCGCGGGACAAGTTCAGGCTAGTAAGCACGGTGAAGTTGGCCTAACATGCATAACCTGTCACGAACCACACTCTCAAGGCCCAGTGTTGGCAAGCGGCTCGGCAATCGTTTGTGATAATTGCCATAAAAATGAAATGAAAGCAGCTGAAAAATCAACCCACCATGCCGCCGGCCTCAATTGTATTAATTGCCATATGGGTGAAGAACGCAGTCACACTCTAAAAGTTGGTGGTGAAACTTGTGGTTCTTGCCATAATGACATCCACTCGGCAAATAGGATCTTAACCAGCGGCATAAAGATCGAAGCAATTACTACACCCATGGTGAACCCTTCCAAAACCGCTAAGCCGATCGAAGAAAATGAAGCCGAAGTTGCCAATGCCGGCATCAATTTACCTTCTTGGATCTTGGTTGTTGCGGGTATCATCGTTGGCGCCATCACCACTTGGGTATTATTTGGAAAAGAACCTGGCCAACCAAAACGATTAGGATGATCGAACTTCCTAACAGACATCTTACGACGTTGGAATTGGAGCAAACTTATGACGGACGATATTGAAGAAACGAATGAGAATCCTCGAGATAATAATTCGAGGCGCGATTTTCTAAAATTAACTGGCGCAATAGCCGGGGCTACCTTGGTTGCCCAGGCATTGATGCCAAACACGCAAGCAAAACGCAATGAATCCTCTGGTGTATCAGAGAATGGCCCTAAATGGGGTATGTCGATCGATATCAACAAATGCATCGGCTGCAAATACTGCACATATGCATGCCAGGCGGTAAATAATTTAGCCGATGATATGGCTTACTGTGTTGTTACAACTGAAACCATGGTCAATGGAACCGAATACTTCCTTTCAAGACCCTGCATGCATTGTGACGAAGCCCCTTGCGTTCACGTTTGTATGGTGAAGGCAACCTATAAAAGAGATGACGGTATCGTGATGATGGATTATGACCTGTGCGTGGGTTGCCGATACTGCCAGGTTGCTTGCCCATACGATGCGCGCGTATTCAATTGGCGCAAACCAATTGAAACCAGCCCCCGTTCGCCCGACTTTGGATTGGTAGAAGTACCAAACAGACCTCGCGGCGTGGTGGAGAAATGCACCTTCTGTGTGCATAGGATCGATTCTGGATTAGAACGAGGTATGGTGCCCGGCGTTGACGCTTTGGCTACACCCGCATGCGTTACGGCTTGCCCAACCGGAGCGAGAGCCTTTGGTGACCTTCGGGACCCCAATAGCCCCGTTTCGAAGATCCTTGAAGAATCCAACACGATCCTTCGATTACGCGAGAACGAACTGAGCACCTCGCCCAGCGTTTACTATGTTCCGCCTACCGACCAGGTCAACAATCCTTTTACTGAAAGCTAACCAATGGAAAACACAATCATTTATCCAAAACTTAGGATCGGCAAAAGAATGGTCGATCCATTCCCTTACTGGATGGCCTTTTTGGCATGTCTGGTAATTTTTGGCCTTGTTGGCGTTTTCTTCCTTTTTCGGGATGGCTTACAAGTAACCGGTTTATCCAATCGTGTTCCGTGGGGTTTATGGATCTCCATCGACCTCTCCTCGATTGCTTTAGGAGGCAGCGCCTTTGTATTTGGCGCTATGGTCTATATTCTGC
>CAIRYE010000455.1 GCA_903882765.1 uncultured Anaerolineae bacterium | reverse complement strand
TCGAAGTGATCAATGAAGAACGAGAGATATTGCTTCCCCTAAATATTCCACTCATCAGCTCCTTTTTCAATAAGTTCTTGGTGAAAATGTGGCCATTTTCATTTTTTGCCTGGACCAACGTCCTCACGGCTAGGTTGTTGCAAAACCCACCAACAAAAAAACCTTCCGTAAGCATCATTATTCCCGCTCGAAACGAAGCTGGTAACATCGAAAACGCTTTTCTGCGCTTACCAAAATTTGGAAGCTCACAAGAATTGATCTTCGTAGAAGGAAATTCTACCGATGATACCTACCATGTCATTCAGGAAGCGATCGCAGCCCATCCTGAAATAAAAAGCGCTCTTTACAAACAACCAGGAAAAGGCAAAGCCGACGCGGTTCGGGTTGGCTTTGAAAAAGCAACTGGTGAAATACTAATGATCCTTGACGCTGACTTGACCGTACAGCCTGAAGATCTCGTTCGTTTTTACGATGTCATTCATTCAGGCAAGGGCGAATTTGTAAATGGTGTACGGCTCGTGTACCCGATGGGCGATCAGGCGATGCGATTTTTAAATTTACTCGGTAACAAATTTTTTAGCGCGGCATTTACCTGGCTGCTCGGCCAACCGATCAAAGACACCTTATGCGGCACAAAAGTACTCACAAAAAAGAATTACGACCGCATTGTAGACAATCGGGCATATTTCGGCGATTTTGATCCATTTGGAGATTATGACCTGATCTTTGGCGCGGCAAAATTAAACCTAAAGATCGTAGATCTACCCATTCGGTATCAGGACCGCACCTATGGCAGCACCAACATCGACCGCTGGCGTCATGGCGCGCTATTATTTAAAATGCTCTTTGTGGCAGCAAAACGGTTAAAATTCACCTAATGGAAAAGAAGTTGCGGATATTATCGGTCATTGGTACCCGGCCCGAAGCAGTGAAAATGGCTCCGGTGATTCAGGAATTGAACAAGCATCCTGAGATCGAAACGATCAATTGCGTTACCGCTCAGCACCGCGAGATGCTGGACCAAGTTCTAAATTTGTTCGACATCAAACCTGATATTGATCTAAACTTGATGAAACCAAATCAGTCTTTAGCCCAAGTAACCGCGCTGATCTTTGATAAACTTGACCCGATCATTAAAGAGGCAAAACCCGATTGGATCCTTGCTCAGGGGGATACAACTACTGTAATGGTGACCTCTTTATTGGCGTATTACAACCAAATCAAATTTGGCCATGTTGAGGCGGGTTTGCGTACTTGGGATAATTATGCTCCCTTCCCCGAAGAAGTAAACCGTAAGATAGCTGGGATTGTGGCAAATTGCCATTTCGCTCCCACCAACCAATCGCGCGATAATTTACTCCGAGAAAATATTGATCCAAACAATATTATCGTCACTGGCAATACCGTGATCGATGCCCTAATGCAGGTATCCAACCTCCCATGTCCTTCTGATATCCAAACTCTTCTTGAACGGATAGGAAACAAAAAGATCATCCTTGTTACAGCCCACCGCCGTGAAAATTTTGGAAAACCGCTAGAAAACATCACAAACGCTTTACTAACTCTGACGGAGAAATACAAAGAGAATATTCACATTATTTATCCGGTACATCTCAACCCAAATGTTCAAACAGTCGTATATGCCAAACTGGGCAACGATCCGAACATCACGCTGCTTCCTCCGCTAGATTACCTTCCGATGGTTCACATTCTCAAGAACGCCTATCTCGTATTGACGGATTCAGGCGGATTGCAGGAAGAAGCCCCGGGCTTTGGGAAACCGGTCTTAGTATTGCGTTCAGTGACCGAAAGACCTGAAGGCATTGAAGCTGGCACAGTAAAATTAGCCGGCACTGAGGTTAACGCTATTGTTTCGCTCACCAGTGAACTAATTGATGATCCGATCGCATATGAAAAAATGGCTCACGCCACCAATCCCTACGGAGACGGATTTGCCGCGAAAAGAATTGTTGACTTCTTGACCCGCTAATTCTCGCAATTATGACTCCCCCCAAATTTCAAGCGATCTTATTCGACGATAAACGAAAAACTTGGTGCCATTTTGCTGATCCCCACCAAGTTTTTTGCGTTTACGATATCAATGAGGTGAAATCTACCCTCGAAAAAGTCGAAAGCCTAGCTGCCGCATTTGGATATTATGCGGTTGGCTTTGTTAGTTACGACGCTACAGCCACGTTTCTACCGCAAACCGCTCCACATATCGCGCCAAATTTTCCCTTGTTGTGGTTTGGGCTGTATGGTCCACCGATCGAATCACAACATCTGAGTGAGCCGGCTGGCGATGTCAAATTGGGGCAATGGGTACCAGATATTTCGAAAAAGGAATACGAGCGTTCGTTTCATGAAATTAAGCGGCAGATCGAAACTGGATACACCTATCAAGTAAATCTTACATTTCGCCTCAAGAGTTCTATTGACGGAGATCCATACGCTCTCTTTGTAAATATGGTTCGCGCGCAACAAAAATGTTATGGCGCTTTTATCGACACAGGAGACCTGATCATAAGTTCGGCGTCGCCAGAGTTATTTTTTACCCGCTATGGCGAAACCATCAAATCGATGCCGATGAAAGGTACAAGCCCAAGAGGAAGATCGACTCAAGAAGATCTGCAAAACTCTAAAGCACTACAAAGTTCGATCAAAAACCGCGCTGAAAATATTATGATCGTTGATATGATCAGAAATGATATTGGTCGCATCGCAAAAACTGGTAGCGTTCGCGTAAACCCTCTCTTTCACATTGAGAAATATCCCACATTATTGCAAATGACATCCACAGTTTGGGGGAAGACCAATAAATCCGTAACGGAGCTTTTTTCTGCCCTTTTCCCGTGCGCTTCCATCACCGGCGCTCCAAAAATAAGCACGATCAAGATCATTACAGATTGTGAAAAAAGCCCGCGAAAAATATATACAGGAGCGATCGGGTTTATTGACCCCAAACGAAACTGCCAATTCAATGTAGCCATACGAACCGCGATCATCAACAAATCTGAAAAGACGGTTGAATATGGCATTGGAGGAGGGATCGTCTGGGATTCAACTCTAAGATCTGAATATGATGAGGCAATTCTTAAAGCGAATGTGATCACCCAAAAGCGGCCAATTTTTTCCATCAAAGAAGCCATCCTGTGGGATCCAACAACAGGATTTTTTCTCCTCAAAGAACACCTCCACCGAATGAAACGAACAGCGGATTATTTTGGTTTTCCGCTCAATTCCAGAGATTTTGAACTACAGCTTTATGCGGCTACAACCTCACTCCATCAATCGCACAAAATTAAGGTCGAATTGAATCAGACGGGTCAACTGTTGATCGTTCCAGAACCCATCGCCAACACAGGTACTACACAATTTGTAAACCTAAAACTTTCTTCTTCCCAAGTAAATTCGAACAATCCTTTTCTGTACCACAAGACCACACAATGGGCGCAAATTTTTCCAGAGCATAGCGCCAACCCCGAGGAAGATTTTCTCTACACGAATGAAAAAGGGGAAGTAACCGAATCTGCCATCGCGAACCTAGTGGTGTTTGATGGCAGACATTACTTCACGCCACCGATTGAATGCGGACTTTTAGGCGGAACTTTTCGAAATTATTTGGTCAGCAACGGTCTTCTCCGTGAAAAGCTGATCTTACTTGAAGATCTACCCTCATACAAAAAACTATATTTGATCAATTCTGTTCGTGGCTGGAGACCCGCTAAGATCATTGGTTAGTGCAACTTTTATTCCATTGACGCATCTGAAGTAGTAAATAAACTAACAGGAGTAATTCAATGGAAATGATGATCGATTTTCCGGGCGGCGCCCGGGTAGATGCCCACTTTGGTTCTTTTACTGTAAAAACAGATCAACCCCCTTCAGCGTCCGCGCCAACCCCATTCGCGGTATTTTTATCCTCGATCGGTACTTGCGCTGGCATTTATGTTCTAGGTTTTTGCCAACAACGCGGGCTTCCCACTGAGGGCATCAGGATATTACAACGTATTCATCCAAATATGACCGGTATGATCGAAAAGATCGATCTCGAAATTCAGGTTCCGCCCACCTTCCCTGAAAAATACTATGATTCGTTGATTCGAAGCGCGGAACTTTGCGCCGTAAAAAAACATTTAGAGAACCCTCCCAAATTTGAAGTAACCACAGCCGTAAAAGCCTAACAACTAAAAATCCCGATCTATCGATCGGGATTTTCTTTTTCATTTCCGTTTTGGGCTTTTTGTCTTAAAATCAAAGGGAATGATCATTTCTCCGAAAACCCCAGACGCAATTCGAAAAAACAACTTCAAATTCGTTCTTATCGATGCCATTGGCGTGAGCATTTCGAATGTTGCCGCGCCATTCTTACCGGTATTCCTAACTAGGATGGGCGCAACCAACTTTCAAGTAGGTTTGCTTTCAACCATGCCGGGCATCACTGGCCTCTTATTAGCTATGTTTGTAGGCCGTTTTTTACAAAAACAAAAAAACATCATCCCTTGGTACGGGGTTTCTCGGCTATTGGTCATTTCCAGTTATGCCGTAACCGGTCTGATCACCCTTTTTGCCCCCAACAAGTTCGTAATTTTAGGCACATTAATTATCTGGGCGCTGGCAAGCATTCCTCAAATCGCCCTCTCCATCGCGTTCTCTGTAGTGATGAATGAAGTTGCCGGACCAGAAGGGCGTTACCAGCTATTAAGCCGCCGCTGGGCAGTATTTGGTATTACTTCTGTGATCTTTACTTTCTTCATCACCCGAATCATAAATTTGATCGCATTCCCAATGAATTACGGCTTTATGTTTTTGGGCCTTTCATTAGGTGGATTGCTCAGCTATACCTTTTCGCGCAAGATCATTATTCCGAACCAAGAAGTTCAAGCTGAAGAGGTAAAACAGCCTATCAGAGAAAGAATAAAACAAACCTACGACACGATAGCAAGCTCCCCATTGTTTGTCACTTTTTCGCTCAAACGATTTGTTTACCTTTCTGCCATCGCCATGAGTGGTCCGATCCTTCCGCTCTATTTTGTTAATGTCGTGCGAGCTTCTGATAAGCAGATCGGCACTATCAACATGATGATGACGTTGGTGATGCTGTTAGGTTATGTACTTTGGCCAAAAATATCAGCAAAAAAAGGGGGAAGGTTCGTTCTACTTATGACCACAGCGGGAATGATCACCTATCCATTCCTAACCGCGCTCACAACAAACGTAAATTTGATCTATGGATTTGCGATCATTGCCGGCTTATTTCAATCCGGTTTGGATCTCGTCTTCTTCGATGAGCTAATGAAAACCGTCCCACTGAAATATTCAGCGATCTTTGTTTCGGTTGCTCAAGGTATGCAATATTTATCGACCATGGTCGCCCCCCTAGCCGGTACATTTATCGCGGATCAATATAGCCTGTCCACCGCGCTATTGGTTAGCGCCATGATCAGGCTATTAGGGTTTATTCTATTCGCGATACCAAATCAAAGATCGCGGTTTTCACGTTCCGTAGCTTAGCGGTTCGCCTTCCCTAAACGTTCCCGTTCTTCCTCAACAACTTTTTCATCCAATTTTTTGATCAAAGGAATTGGTTCGTTTAAGCTTTGACCAGGTTTCAAGGAACTAACCTTCCACTTGTTGATCCCTTCGTTATCGCGTTTGTATCTTAGAACAGTATGTTCGCCTAAACCATCGGTTACAGATTCAACATATTGTTCGGCGAATAGAGGTTCACTATACCCCATTGTCAGATTTAATTTTTCAGATGTATAGGGAAGGATTGGCGCAAATAAGATCTTGAGGCTATCAATCGCCTTTAATGCGGTGAAAACAGTTTTTGCCGCCTCCTCTTTATCTACCTTTATACTTTTCCAAGGAGCGTTTGCGTCGATATAACGGTTTACTTCGGTCGCGAGTTTCATACATTCACTAAGAGCGTTTCGTAAATGTACATTGTTATATTCATTTTCAACGGTGACAAAACCCTCATCGATCAGTCGAAGTAAAGATCGATCTACATCTCGTAGTTGGCTTTCATCGATGAGGGGAACAGTTCCATCCCAATTCTTGTAGGCGAACGACAGCATTCGGTTCGCGAGATTTCCCCAAGTCGCCAGTAACTGCCCATTATTCAGGTTAACAAATTCAGCCCAATCCCAATCGCTATCCTTATTCTCTGGCATATTCACCGTCAAATAGAAACGGAGTGCATCGGGATCGTATCTCTCCAAAAAGTCCAAACCCCAAACACCCCAGCGGCGAGAACCGCTGATCTTTTGTCCTTCCATATTCATAAACTGGTTCGCGGGAACATCGTAAGGTAGGTTGAGTTTTACATTCTTTTCGCCTGAAAAAACTTCTGCGAATTTCTCATTTACGCCCATCAGCTGCGCTGGCCACAAAGAGGTATGGAAGAAAATATTATCTTTCCCAATAAAGTAATACTGCTTAGCGTTCTCAGACACCCACCAATCTTTCCAGTCACCACCGCTAATACTTGCCCACTCTATGGCGGCGGATAAGTAACCGATGACTGCCTCGAACCAAACGTACAGACATTTATCTTCCCAGCCTTCAACTGGAACCGGAATACCCCAATCCAGATCACGCGTGATAGGGCGAGGTTTTAAACCTTCCGCCTCGATCTTACCAAGCGATTCACCCAGTACGGTATCCCGCATATGCTCCGACCGATCCCGCAAAAACTTTTTTACCTGCGGCTCGAGTGCCGATAGGTCAATATAGAAATGTTCTGTATCTCGTAATTCTGGGGTTGAGCCATCGATCTTTGATTTTGGAGTGATCAACTTGGCGGCTTCTAATACATTCCCGCATTGGTCGCATTGGTCAGACCGTGCTTCAGCATAACCGCAAAGATAACAAGTACCTTCAACAAATCGATCCGGCAAAAATTTTCCTGCCGCGGGCGAATACCATTGGGGTTCTACTTTGGTAAATAAATAACCATTTTCCTTGAGAGCGAGAAAAATGCTTTGTGACACCTTGAAGTGATTGCTGGTATGCGTGGAGGTGAAAAGATCGTAGGTAATTCCAGCTTTGGAAAATAGCTCCAAGAATCCTTTGTGATACTTCTTGTAGACACTTTCGACAGATACACCTTCTTTATCCGCGGCGATCGTCACCGGGGTGCCGTGAGAATCAGTACCACTTACCATCAGCACTCTATTCCCCTTCATTCGGTGAAACCGTGCCACGATATCACCCGGCAGATGTGAGCCGGTGATGTTTCCTACATGAATTTCCGCGTTGGCATAGGGCCAAGCGATCGCGATCAAAATATTTTCAGACATAACTACCTCTTTTTTTGCTGCCGGTGGCGAATTGTTAAATAACAAACCGCCAATGGCATCTATTTTTGCCTAAGGGCGCTGATATAACAATAAATTTTACTATAATGAAGAAATTTTTATTAAAGGAAATCTTTCAATTCCAACGATCTTTTTGGATTTCGTAGGTGCCGTAACGCGATGGCTTCGATTTGCCGAATTCGCTCCCGGGTTAGGCCAAATTTGACCCCCACTTCTTCCAATGTATATGCTTTCCCATCAAGCAAACCAAAGCGCATCTTTATAATTTTCATTTCCCGCGGGGGCAATGTCGACAAGATCTCGCTAATTTTTTCTTTTAATAGATTTTGGTAAACAGATTGAATTGGCGTTGGCGTAATTTCATCTTCGATGAACATTCCCAACTCAGATTCATCATCATCACCAAGCGGGCTATCAAGCGATAAAGGAAGCCATGAGACTTTCATGCTCCATTGCAATTTTTTGATCGGTATATTTAACTCGTTGGATAGCTCTTCGATGGTAGGAGTTCTTCCAAGCCGCTGCTCAAGTTCATGATTCTTTTTGTAAATATTCCGGATGCGGTCAGACATATGTACTGGCAACCGGATGGTACGGGAATGATCGGCGATGGATCGAGTAATGGATTGACGTATCCACCAGGTAGCATAAGTTGAAAAACGGAATCCCTTTTCGTGGTCAAACTTTCCAACAGCTTTCATCAAACCGAGATTTCCCTCTTGGATCAGATCGATCAACGCGACGCCATGATTGGAGTATTTTTTTGCGACACTGATTACCAGCCGCGTATTTGCTTTTATTAGGTGTTCTCGGGCATTTTGCGCTTCATGGATCTGTTTTTCATATTCCTTACGTATTTCAGTCGGCAAGTCTCTATCTAGCTGCAAACCTTTTTGGGCGGTTTCACCCAACTTGATCTTTACCGCAATTTCGATCTCTTCCTTGTGAGATAACAACGGGACCTTCGACATTTCCTTGAAATACAAGGTCAAGGAATCTTCAGAAAAATGTTTTTCGTCATCATCGATCACAGAAGTTGGCATTTCAATTTCATCCGGGAAGGAATTTGCCCGATTTTCTTCCTCTTCAGAATCGAGATCATAAACTTCCACACCTTTTTGTCGCAAGGCATGCATGATCACAGAGCGTTTTTCAACATCGAAGTCGGAAGCGATCTCCATGACATCGTCAGTTGTCAAATACCCCTGAATACCGGCACGTTCTAATAGCAAATTTAAGATCTCAGTACTTTGTGACCTTTTTGTTGATTGCACTACGAACCTCCTAACCGTGACGTATTCATTTTTCTATATTTAACTTAGTTGAGTAGATCTTTTAGTTTTGAGAAGGCGTTCGTTTTTACCTGAATATGACCACAGTCCTTTAAATTCAGGTTTTGGCCGCATTCAAGGCATAAGCCTTTACAATCTTCTGAACAGATCGGCCGAATCGGAAATTCCAGAATGGCGTATTCCCTAAACAAAGTTTTGAAATCGATCTGAGCATCTTCTGGCACAAGTAAGCCAGAATCGGACATATTTTCTTCTTTGAATGAAAATAATTCGGTAAAATCCCAAACGATCTCTTTATCAAATACGGTCAAACATCGACCACACTCAAATTTTGATTTTCCACTAAAAGTAGCAGCAACGATCAGACCTTGAGGCGTTCTGCCAACATTAATATTCCCCGATACATCAACAAGTTCGAGATCCTCATCTATATAGGATGGGAACTCAAAGGGAAAGTCGCGATGATAGCCAACTGTTGAATTGACGATAAACCCGACATTTATGCGCAAGCGATTTTTTAAAGTTTCCACAAAATTCTCTTCATATCTTAAATGAATAATAATCGAGAATTTTAACATGTGCTGATGCACAAGTCAAATTATGCATCTTAAAATATTAATTTTTTAAGTCTTGTATTTGATAATAATACCCTACATACGGAAGGTATATATCTCGCAAGAAATATAATGGCATATTAGGCAAAGATTTTGTATGGAATATCGATCTTTCATTTGAAATCATAAAATTCCCGATGTGTTTCCCGATCAAGCTTGCCATTGCCACTCCGTGTCCAGCAAATCCAGCTGTAAAAACCGACCCACCAATTTCGGTAAATGCAGGAACTTTACTTTGCGTCACATCCAAGGTTCCACCCCATGCGTAATCTATTCTGGTTGTCGATAGCTGTGGAAAAACGAATTGTAAACCACGTCGCAATACCTCAACACTTTCAGCAACGGATCTTTCCGGGTCTTTTCCAAAAGCCGCCCGCCCCCCAAATAACAAACGATTATCTGGTGTAATTCGGTAATAACTTAGGAAATTTTTGGTATCGAAAACCATTCTCAATTTTGGAATTAATGATTGAACCATTTTTTCCGAAAGCACTTCCGTGCATAAGATATACGACCCGATCTTGGCCATTTTTCGCTCTAGTTCCGGGAATTTCTTGCTAGTATAAGCGCTGGTAGCGTGTACGATTTTTTCGGCGATCAAAGTACGCCCGGCGGTTTTTACATAAAATTTTCCGTCTGCGCGTTTGATCTCCTCAACTTTTATCCCTTCTAGGATGAACGCTCCAGCGGTTTTGGCGGCGTCAGCGAGACCATTAACATACAAAAACGGATTTACAGCCCCGCTTGCGGTATCCAACATCCCACCGAAATACGCTTCTGAGTTGAGCTCATTTGCGAGCTCTTTTTTTGGAAGAATTGTAACTTTGTGGCTAAAATCTTTTTCCATAACTTCCGCAACAGCGACCATATGGTCGAAATGGCTTTGTTTTGAGGCAGCTTCGATGTGCCCCGAGCGATAAAATCCACAATCGATCCTTTCAAGCTCAACAATGGACTCAACGAGATCGATCGATTCTTTGGAGGCTGAAAAAAATGCTTGGGCGGTTTCTAGCCCATATTTGTGAGTTAGAGCGCTAACGTCCTCTTTCAAGCCGGTGAGTACCATTCCGCCATTTCTGCCAGAAGCACCCCATCCAATAAACTCCTGCTCAAGTAAAAGCACTGAAACTCCGCGTTTCGCGAGATGGTAAGCGGTTGAAACACCGTTGATCCCACCTCCAATAACTAAAACATCCACTTCAGTAGGTATTTCTCCCGAAGTGGATGATGTAAGTTTGTTTGCCAACCAATAATTCTGGTATTGGATCATATTTAGAAAGAGCGATCTACTACATAATTTGCCAAGCTAGTTAATAATTTATGCTCTGGCATGGCTTCGTATCCCTTTATTGCTTCCAGTGCCTTTTCTACATGTTCTTTGGCTTCATCGATAGAATAACGGATCGCGTTGCTTTCTTGGATAGTTTGGACCAAAAGTTCCATTTTTTCGCGATTTCCCCATCCGCCATCCATAAGCGTTTTGACTTCAGGGTTATCGGGGTGGCTTTCAGCGTAATAGATGGCCGGTAAGGTAACCAGGCCATTCAATAGATCAGAACCGATCGGTTTTCCGACTTTAAGCTGCTCGCCATTGAAATCAAGGATGTCATCCATGATCTGAAACGCCATCCCTAATTCGAAGCCGAAATTCTTGAAGGATTCACGAACAGCATTATCTTCTGTGCCGATCATAGAAGCACCCATCGAACT
>CAIRYE010000454.1 GCA_903882765.1 uncultured Anaerolineae bacterium | reverse complement strand
GTTTTGAGTTCTGTTCTGCTTTCCATTCATAAAAACCACTTGCCAATACCAGGCAGCGTTTGTATTTTAGGGGGCCACGGAAAGAAGGTTTTTCAGAAAGCCCCTCTGAACGCGCATTGATCATTTTCATTCCGATGGATGGATCTTTTGCCCAAGTTGGAATTAAACCCCACTTGAAAAAAGTGGCGGTACGTTCTGGTGTATTTGGAATCGCCAAAATAGGCTGGCTCGGGGCAATATTGAATCGTGGATTTATTTGAAAAGGGAAATCAAAACCCGGGAAGGCCGCCTGCATTTCAGATAGATCGGCAACCAGAGAAAAACGACCACACATAATCACCTCATTTATTGGAAAAGCAGCTTGTAATTCAAAGTACAACAAAATTATACCTTCCCGCTCAAGTTAACCTGATAAAATTTTAATAATGTACCTCTTGATCACTTTTCTGATTTTCGTAATCACCCTGTTCTTATTAGCTGTTTTTCGGGTCTCTAAACGGCCATTCGGGGTTTCGTGGGTTACCGCCGCACTTGGTTCCATTTCGATCTTAGTTTCGATCTTCTTGTGGCAGATGAATCTTCCTTATTCACCCCCTGCAATTTCTTGGAATCCCGCTGACGTTTTTCATAGCCCCATCGCATTCCAGGCAGATACATACTCTTGGCTTTTTTCCCTTAGTTTTGGCGGGCTACTTTGCGCGGTTTTGCTCACATCACCAATACGAACGGCCAATGGTTTCCAACCCTCCTCTTGGATCGCAAGCATCGGGTTTACCGGCTTGGGCATCCTAACTGTTTTGGCGGCTAACCCTTTAACCCTTGCTCTTGGCTGGGCGGCCATGGATTTTGCCGAGTTGATCAATCTTTTCCGATTATCCGATTCTCCTTCCGCTAGCCGAAGCGCGATCAGCGGTTTTTCTTTTAGAATTACGGGAACTTTTCTCGCTATTTTCGCCGGTGTTTTGATGATCCCCACTGGCCAAGAAAATTCTTTTCAAGTTGGCTCATCCTCCCTGATCGCGTTACTTTTTCTATTCTCTGCTGGGTTGCGCCTCGGTGTCATCCCCCTGCACATTACTCTCAGAACCGACCCAGGTCAGCGACGTGGATTTGGAACGATCATTCGTCTTATCACCGCCGCTTCTAGCATGATCTTGATCGTCAGGATCGCCGAAACAACCCTCTCCCAATCCTTGGTTTTTTGGCTGGTACCCTTTGTGGCGGCTACTGGGATCTTCTCTGCCTGGAATTGGCTGACAATCAGCGGTGAACTGCAAGCACGACCCTTTTTTATCATTGCGGTAGGAGCGTTATCTATTGGCGCAAGCATAGGCGGAAATGCCTTAGGGTCCGCGGTGTGGGGTGTAACTTTAGTGCTATACGGCGGTATCTCCTTTTTATACTCCGCGCATAAAACAAATTTATCTGTCCTTCTAGCGGCAACTTCTATCTTGTTGATCGGTCTTCCTTTCACTTTTTCAGCTAGCGCTTGGATAGGTACTCTACCGCTTTCGGTTCTTTATACTCCTCTATTCATTCTTACCGCGCTTTTAGTCATTTTAGGTTTTGTCCGCCACCTCTTCGAACACGGTGAAATAGATTGGCAGCAATTGCCTGTATGGGCCCAATCCGTTTATCCCATCGGATTGTTTTTACTCCCGAGCTTAGCGGTTGTAATGAGTGTTTGGGGGTGGGAAGGGAGCCAAGCCTTCGGAAATCTTTTTGTATCGATCGCGAGTTTGGTGATCTTTATGGGGATCGGTTTTTTAGCATGGAAAGGGAGAGTTGTTTTAAACTCGATCATCAATATTAAGATCGACCCCTTTTCATCCTTGTTTTTCAAATTCACCGACGCCATAGGGACTAGCTTTCAACAGCTTGCGGAGGTCTTGGTGGCTTTGTTTAAGACACTATCCAATTTATTGGAAGGCGATGGCGGTTTGTTGTGGACAATGGTGTTCATCATTCTCATATTATTGTCTGTGAGGGGATCCTAAATGCCTGAATACATCCAATGGATCAGTACCCTCCTTTTGGTCATCACTAGTTTTGGCATATTGGTTGACTTGGAATGGAAGAACAACTCGGCATTGATGGCATTACAATATTTTGCGACTTTTTTTCTCTTGATGGTATTTTGGCCGATCAATATGTCTGGCAGTTTTTTGATCGCGGGTTGGGTCTCAGTGCTCATCATCGTAATGACTAACCAAAATATAAAAAGAACGGATGGACCCAACATCAATACCTTTTCACTGGAAAAATTATTTCGGCTTTTTACCGGCGGTTTGGTCTTGCTGATCATCATCACTTCGTATTCCAACATTTCTAATTGGTTCCCTAGCGCAACCCCCCCTTTATTGATCAGTTCTCTCAACCTCATCTTTGTTGGCTTTTTAATGATCGGAATGAGCCAGAAAATTGATAGAGTCATTTTTGGCCTTCTCACCATCATGACCGGATTCGAGATCGCATTCACACAAGTGGATAATTCCGTCTTGATGTTGGCTTTATTATGTTTAATATTAATGAGCATTTCCCTAGTAGGATCCTTTTTGATGAACAACGCGGAGGGTAAATGAACGCGCCGCTATTGTGGTTCATTCTCCCAATTGTTGTTGCTGGGGGGTTATTCCTGATCCAAAACGATAAAAGTGTGTCTATTTTGGCAGGGTTTTTTAGTCTAATACTGTTCTCTGTCGCTGCGTTCTTACCTCCAGATACCCCTTTTACAATTCTTACCGTAGCGTTCAAGTTTGAACCAACACTACAATTTTTCGGGCGTGTTTTTTCGCTAACCCATTCAGACAAGATCCCACTGATGTACGTTTATGGCTTTGGGAGTTTTTGGTTTTTTTGTACTTTGGCCTATAACAATTCACGCAAAGCTGTCATTATTAGCCTAGCGATCTTGGGAATAATGATCGGAGCTATTGCAGTAGAGCCTTTCCTCTACTCGGCGATTTTATTGGAGATCGCCGCGCTGATCGCCATACCATTTTTGGTTCGTGAAGGACAGACATTCGGCCGAGGATTGGTGAGATTTCTGATCAATCAAACTCTTGGTTTGCCATTCATCTTACTGGCCGGATTTCTCCTTTCGGGCGTTGAGGCTGGGCCGGATGATCTAGCGATCGTTTTACAAGCAATGCTGATGCTAGGTTTGGGGTTCGCCTTCCTACTCTCGGTTTTTCCTTTTTATACATGGGCGCCAATGCTTTCGGAAGAGATTGAGCCGTACAAGCTTGCTTTTATTCTTCTCACCTTTCCACTCATAAGCTTATTGATCGGCCTAGATTTTATTGATAAATATGCCTGGCTTCGAAGTTCAGAAATCCTATTTAATTTATTACAGGTGGTTGGATTAATTTTGATTCTGAGCGCAAGCATATGGGCCGCCTTCCAAAACCATCTTGGTCGGATCTTTGCATTTAGCCTAGTCTCCTCAACTGGGTACGCGTTAATTGCCCTCAGTTCGTCTGACCATATCCTTGGGCTTGAATCATTTTTTCTCCTGATCTTGCCAAACCTGGTCACTTTTGGATTATGGTCCTATTCCATCACCTTGCTTGACGAAAAGACAAACGGCCTATGGAAAGAGGATATTCGCGGCGCAGCTTATAAATACCCCTATATTAGCGCGGGAATCGCCTTTTCAGGCCTAACAGTTGCAGGCATTCCTTTATTGGCAATGTTCCCGATTAAAGTGGCAATTTGGGGCACCCTCGCGGTGGAACAAACCACCTCCAGTACGCTTTATGGGCTGGCTTTTATTGGCTTTTTTATCGCTTCTGCTCGTTCTTTTTCCGCGATGTTAGCTACAAACACGTTCACTGGATGGAAAAGTAACGAAACACAAAACCAAAAAACAATCATCCTTTTGCTTGTCGTATTATTGATCCTTCTAGGGTTATTTCCCTCCCTTTTCAAACCTTCCCTCGACCTTATCATTGAGATGTTCCCTAACTTGGCGCAACTGAATTAAAACTCCCACCATGCTATAATTGCGAAACTTGAAGAAGATCGGAGCAATTTCATGGAATTTGAAGAATTAGAAAAAAAGATAGAGTGGCTCGAGAAAGAACACCGCAAGGATAGAGCTACCATCTCAACCTTACAACAAAATATCGTCGAGTACGATAATGCCTTAAATTTAATGAAAAACCAGATCAAGGAGATCGGGAATGAATTTACCCAATCCCGATCCGCCGTGTCCCGAATCGATTTGATCGACAAACAGCTAAACCAAAGCCGGACAGAACTCAATAAAACGATTGAAGATGTTGAAAAGCGCCGCATTGCATTAGAAAAAGAACAAGCAGAACGCCAGAGGCTTGAATCTGAGCTGATCAATAAATCGATAGTTGAACTGCGGCAAAATGTCGATTCCTTCCAAGATGTTCGTCGCGGCTTACAAGGACGAATCAGCGAAGACGCTAGGCTCTCCAAAGAGTTAGCGGATATGGAAAAACGATTTAAAGATCATTCGGTAGCCATTGATGAGATCAATCACACCCTTCGGAATGGTGACGAGATCCGTCGCAGTGATTTGAAAAAAGTGGTTGACCTTCAAGGGGATCTATCCGCGATTCGGAAAAAGACCGAGGACTATCGTGAAAAAGCCGAACTAAACTACGATACGATCCAACAGCTTGATCACCGCATTAATGAGCTGTTGATGACCGAAAACGAGAGGAAGCAATCTCAATTAGGGTTTATCGATCAACAAAACCTACAAAACATTGATCGCGAAAAAAAATGGAAAGAAGCCATTACCCGCGTAGAGCAACTTAGCCGGCAAAATTTAGATATTGACCAAAAGATCCTTGAATTGGAAGAACTTGAAAGATCGATCCAAAGAGCCAAAGACAATTTTGACGACATCACCAATCGCTTTGAGCGAAGGATCAACGAAATAACCGAGATCCAAAGGATCAGCGAAGAACGCTTTAGGCAAGAATGGATCGGGCTAAAAGCGGATGACCAAAAACGCTGGACTAATTTCACTCTCTTACAAGACGATGCCAACAAAACTAATTATAGTCAGGTAGAACGGATCATCGAGCGGATCACACTGCTTGAAGATCTCTACCAATCTCTAAAAGACGTTGTTGACCTTACCAACGATTCTACCGAAAGCCACCTAAAAGAGTTGATGAACTGGACTCACGATTATCTCAGCAACATCGAGCGCATCACTGGGCATAACAAGACCGGCAACTAACGAAATGAAGATCGTTGGAACCGCCGGCCATGTTGACCATGGAAAATCAACTCTCATTGCCGCCCTAACCGGCGTTCATCCCGATCGTCTAAAAGAAGAGCAAGAAAGGGAAATGACCATTGAGCTAGGCTTTGGCTGGCTTAACCTCCCTAATGGCGAAGAGATCGGCATCATTGACGTTCCCGGGCATCGTGATTTTATAGGTAACATGTTGGCCGGTATTGGCGGAATAGACCTTGTCATGCTGGTCATCGCCGCCGATGAGGGCGTGATGCCCCAAACCAAAGAACACCTCGCCATCATCGATCTGTTGCAAATTGAAAAAGGACTGGTCGTTTTATCCAAAACAGACCTCGTTGACGATCCTGAATGGGTCGATATGGTGGAACAAGATGTAAAGAAAGCTCTGGCAGGCACTTCTCTAAAAAACGCCCCGATCCTCCGTGTTTCCGCTCGTAACCGAATCGGGATCGACCTCTTGGTCAACCATCTCGAAAAGATCCTTCACACCATCCCCCCTAAGTTGGACAAAGGCAAACCCAGGCTCTCTGTTGACCGAGTATTCTCAATGGCTGGCTTCGGCACGGTCGTTACCGGCAC
>CAIRYE010000453.1 GCA_903882765.1 uncultured Anaerolineae bacterium | reverse complement strand
GATTGGAAAACCTCCGCGCTGGTTCGTGCCATGAAAGTGATGTCGCAAGGGCTAAAAGGTGGTGTATCTTTTATGGAGGATTACACCTATCACTTTAGCGCTTCCGGTGACAAAGTTCTCGGAGCCCATATGCTCGAGATTTGTGAATCGATTGCCGCGAATAAGCCAAAACTTGAAATTCTACCGCTCTCCATTGGCGGAAAGGCGGACCCGGTTCGTTTGATCTTTGATGCATTTACGGGTCCAGCTATCGGCGCTTCTATAATGGATATGGGCAATCGCTTCCGAATCGTAGCGAACGAAGTAGATGTCGTTCCGACCGACCAACCCTTGCCTAATCTGCCGGTCGCCAGAGCGTTATGGCTGCCAAGGCCAAACCTAAAAACCGCCGCGGCGGCATGGATCTTTGCCGGTGGGGCTCACCATACCAGCTTCAGTTTTGCCCTAAACGCCGATCATCTTCGAGATTTTTCCTCCATCGCTGGAGTTGAGTTCTTGATCATTGATGATAATACAACCGTAAATGGTTTTAAGGATACATTGAGGTGGAATGAAATGTATTATCACCTGAGTAAAGGCATCTAAAATAGTTTTTATTTATTTACAACCTGCCGTAAATTTTAAAATTCGGCAGGTTTTTTGAATCGAGAGATATCGTCATGGCAATTGGTAAAATTGAAAATTGTTGTTTAAAAATTGAATACCTCACCGATACACTCAGAATAGTTGGAATTACGCCTTTCAACGGATCGAATATTCTGGCGGATTTGAGCGATTTTGCTCCAATTTCCACTCCGTACGGGGATTTTGAGTTCAAGGGCGGGCACCGTTTATGGCATTCCCCAGAATCGATGCCGCGAACCTATGTCCCAGATTCAAACGAACTCATTATCCAGAAAAATGAGCGGAGTGTAGTTTTAGAAACACCATTTGAGCCAATTACTGGGATCCGTAAAAGGATCGAGATCGAGATCGATCCAATCGAACCACGAGCGGTGATCACTCACTCTCTCATCAATGATACTATTTGGCCGGTAGAACTTGCGCCGTGGACGATCACCCAATTTCGACCTGGTGGTATTGTAATTATGCCAATGCCCCTTGGCGACGCAGCTTCGCTATTGCCAAACCGGCAGCTTTGTTTTTGGCCATATGCCAAGATCAATGATTCAAGGCTGGTCCTAGGGGATGACTATTGCTTCTTCAAGGGTGAACCCATAAATCAGCCATTTAAGATGGGGTATTTCAATCCGCACGGATGGTTGGGGTATTATCTGAATGGGCTTCTATTTACGAAGAAATTTGGAGCAATTTCAAATCTACAATATCCAGATATGAATTGCAACGCTGAAGTTTATGGGATAGACAAATTTGTTGAACTTGAAAGTTTGGCACCAATGACAATACTACAACCTAGTGGAATTGTAACTCACCAAGAAATATGGGAAGTTTCAGAAGGATTAGAAAAACTTCCGACAACGGTTCGATCGAAAATTGTTTCGTTACAGGATGAAAAGTAAACCCATGAAAATTAATGTCCGAAAAATACTCCTTATTTTGCTCTCCGTTTTGGTTACTTTTGGGGCTTTGTTCTATTTTTGGGCTAGCAATTCATCGAAACCAATGCCTGAAGCGCTAGAGGCGATGGTTAGTGTCGACAATATTCGGGTTACTACGGATCGATGGTATGTCTTTGAGCCAACCTCAACGGCACCAACAACCGGATTCATTTTTTATCCGGGTGGCAAAGTTGATCCAGCGGCGTATGCGCCAATGATGAAAAAGATAGCCGAAGAGGGATACCTTGCGGTGATCGTTCCGATGCCTCTGAATCTAGCCGTTTTTAACGGAATGGCGGCGGAAGATGTGATCGACAATTATCCAGCAATTCAACATTGGGCTATCGGCGGGCACTCCTTGGGTGGTGTTATGGCTTCAAGCTTCGCCGCATCCAACGAAACCATCGATGGGTTAGTTTTATGGGCATCCTATCCCGCTTCCGGCGATGGAATAATTAACTCAGATCTTGTTGTTGCCTCAATTTCTGGCAGCGTTGATGGACTATCTACCCCGGAAAAAATTACAAACTCAAAATCTATGCTTCCAGCCAATACTTATTGGACTGAAATACAAGGCGGAAACCATGCCCAATTCGGCTTTTATGGGGAGCAAAGCGGAGATAATGCTGCGTTGATCTCCCGCGAGCAACAGTTATCCCAGATCGTTGAAGCGACTGTTGTGATCCTAAAAAATATTTCGCGGTAAAAGCTGCTGTTCACCTTTGAACTTATTCGAAATAACTACTAATCTCCTCCGGCCAAATAATCTCATTAATATTTATTGGTTCGGAGGATTATTTTCAAACCGATCTCAGTTGTTTTTAGCCCAGCCACACGAACGATCCCACAACCTAAGCTTGCCAGAAAAGTACCGTTAGCCGAACAAATCAGCAAATTATCCATTGAACTTATTGTTTCCCCCAAATCAATTTTCGTAAACTCTTTACTACTTCAGCCAGAATTGGGAAATTTTTCTATTTCTTAAGCTGGTTTAATGCGATGTATCCAATTAAGCCTGTCTGGTCCATTACTTGTGTCTGCTTTTTCTAGTAATTTTTTTATAGTCGATTAGCTTACAGAGGAATGATCCTGGTTCTTACTACAAATAATGAGGAAATCGAGCCATTGATCTTAATCCCACATATTTCAAAAAGGGTACAATCATCTTGATGAAAAATATCACAATAACGAAGAATGGGATCAATCATGATTAGAGATCAATGGTATGTCGTTTTGGAATCGAAACAAGTTGCTGACAAACCCGTAGGTGTAACCCGTCTGGGAGAGAAATTAGTTTTCTGGCGTGGGACGGATTCAAAAATTCATGCCGCTTTTGATCGATGCCCGCATCGAGGTGTTGCCCTGAGCATCGCTGAAAACAAAGAAGGCGTATTGCAATGCCCATTTCATGGTTTCGAATTTGACGGGTCCGGAAATTGCATCCTTATTCCAGCGAATGGGCGAAATGGCGTTATTCCCGCCGCAATGCGGTTGAATACCTATCCAACCTTTGAAAAAAACGGATTGATCTGGCTTTGGTGGGGAACAACGCCCCCCAAAGATTTACAGGACCCACAATTTTTTGAAAATTTGGACGATACCTTCCAATATGCCACGATCCAGCAACATTGGGATGCCCACTATTCACGCGTCATTGAAAACCAACTTGATGTTGTCCATCTACCATTTGTTCATAGAAACTCCATCGGTCGTGGCAACAGAACAGTCGTTGATGGGCCATTAGTGGAATGGCATGGCGATACGATGATCTATACCTACGTGTTTAATCGTCTAGACGATGGAATTCCCCCCAAGAAACCTTCCGAAATTACATCCAAATCAGAATCGCGTGTGCATCTCGAATTTATTTTCCCCAATATCTGGCAAAATTACATCGGTGAGGATATCCGGGTTTTTGCCGCCTTTATTCCTATTGACGAAGAACATTCCATTTTACTGATCCGTTTTTACCAGAGGTTTTTAACAATACCGATCTTAGGAAAATTTGTCGCGTGGTTAGCCATGCCCATGAATAAGAGCATCGCGCTTGAGGATCAACGGGTTGTCATCACCCAAACCCCCAAACCAAGTGGTTTAAAGAGTGGCGAAATTCTTATCCAAGGCGATATTCCCATAATTGAGTATAGAAAAAAACGAGCGGAGTTACAAAACAGGTAGAGAAAACATTTGCTTCCAGGAAATGATGAGAGTTACTCACCTGCAAAATTTAACATCGAATTTACTAGCGCGAGCATCTAAAGTATGTTGGCGCTAGTATCAAATACGAGATGAGTGGAATCAATTTTTCAGCTCGATTCCGCCATCTACTAATTATTCATAGTCACCTCAAACAGCGGCACAACCTTGATCGTTTATGATCGAAACCATATGAAAAAACTATTTGTGATCGGGGCTGG
>CAIRYE010000452.1 GCA_903882765.1 uncultured Anaerolineae bacterium | reverse complement strand
GTTTGCACAGGTTGGCTCCCTTACCGCCAGCCTGCTGCAAAGTGAGGTTTGAGGTGTGGATAGGAAAGGTGATCATACATAAATTATGGCACAAATTGGGGAATTTAGTAATGGGTTCGCCGCGGGACCGACGTGAGGAGGAAGAGCATTTAGGGCGTTTCACACGAAGACACAAAGTTCACTAAGAAGAACATTTAAGAGAAGGGCAAGTGCGGTTCTCGCGAAGGATGTCGGACTAGACTTAGGTGGAAAGACTGAGCTTTTAAGGCGATTCACACGAAGACACAAAGTTCACTAAGAAGAACATGGATGAGAAATGGCAGGTGCGGTTCTCGCGAAGGATATCGGACTGGACTTAGGTGGAAAGGCAGAGCTTGGAAGGCATTTCACACCCAGCAACCAAGGGAAAGGCGAAGCCTTTCGTAGCGGCTCGGCACGACGAGCCAGCCCAAAAAGCTACCAATAATTTTGAACCCGCATTCAAAATAAACCTCAACCAACAGCATTCGAAGCCAACCGATCCAGCCCAGTCCTTCCCGCTGCGGCGTACCTACCACCGCCAAATCCGACCTTGCCAGCCCAAGGTGGCAAGGTCGGAACTTCGTTAGGCTTAGTGGCGAGATCTCCAAGCCATCGAGGGATCCGTTGTAAGTAAATGTTGAAAAATTGATGTCCCGATCTGTGAGTGTCCTTTTCCATTCAAAAAAGGACTTTCCATTCACTCCTCGCCAACATGATCTCATTACAACCTTTTAACGGCTTGTTAATCAAACGTTAAACGTGGCAGGGTATCCTATAAGCATGAACAAAAAGGAGATTCAAATGGGTACAGCTGATCTACATGTACATACCGATCATAGTTACGACGGAACCGCTTCGGTTCGCTCGGTGCTGGCCGCGGCAAAAAACGCTCGTCTCGACCTACTCGCCATCACCGACCACGATACCATCAGCGGCGCGTTGGAAGCCGTAGCGATGTCTGCTGATTTTGGGGTAACGGTGATCCCCGGCGTAGAGATCACCACCGCTGAGGGCGACTTATTAGCGCTCAATATCCGAACCTTAGTGCCGGCGAAGTTATCTCTCACCGAAACGGTTCACCGCGTAGCCGATCTTGGCGGTTTTTGCGTCGCCGCCCATCCTATGTCGGGCGGGTTTGGCATGAAGAGTTTGTCGCATTATTCCATCATCCGCGCCCTTAAGGACCCGATCGTACAAAACACCCTGATCGGCATCGAAACCTACAACGCTACCGCTATCGACCAAGACGCCAACAAGAGCGCGGATCTATTGGCGGGGCTGGTGAAGGTCGCGAAAACCGGCAGCTCCGACGCGCACGTCGCGCAGGCGATCGGTTGCGGCAGAACTCGCTTTCAAGGCCATACACTCGAAGACCTACTGATCGCTCTGCGAAACCGCCAAACCGAACCTGTGCTTGGTGAGCGCTGGGGTTCCCAACGGGTTCTCACCAGCTGGGTTGGGGCTTACCTGCGCAACTCCATCAACAAAAGTTTTTCTCTTTCACAAGGAGTACGACTATGGAAATGATCCTTTCCATCTGTATCGCGGCGTTTATCGCGGTGGTTTCAGCTGATGTAGCCCAACACCGCTCAAAAATATAATACATCGAATTCCTTCTTCCTCCTGGCGAAAACTCCCCGTGCGCCCCGGCCGAAAGGCGGTCGCGCGGGGCAGGATGATCAGAACCAAAGGAGCGTAGACAGGAAAACTTAATTCAAAAAATTTTTAATGACCATTAACTGTGGTTATGTAAGGCAGTTCGCCAAAACCATGGCGCTTAGGTAGAAAAATAAGAAGGGGGAAATGATAATATTGAACAATGCAACGCCAAAAAGGGTTTCCAAACCGAACTAAATACCCCCAACCAGAATAACATCACCACAAACCACCTAGACGACAAAGGTAATCGGATAAATCTCTCATCGCACTGATGAACAAATCGACCCGAGCGAATTCCGCATCAATCCTAATGACGAGTCCCATAGAAAAAAACCGGCTTTACGCGTTACAGATAACCACAAACAAGACTATATCCCCAGGTAAACCACCCCCGTCACTACCCTAGCCCCTAGCCCTGCCCTTCTTCGCCTTCCGCCCTTCTTCGCGCCCTTTGCGTCCTTCGCGTGAACCGCCCGTGACCTTCCCAATCCCCAGCCTTTCTTTGC
>CAIRYE010000451.1 GCA_903882765.1 uncultured Anaerolineae bacterium | reverse complement strand
AGTTACGTGCAACCTCCTCATCTTGCGAGGCGGATAGCAGCGAATACGTTCCGGGTAGGTCTACCAGCTTGTACTTTACCCCATTGTATTGGTATCCACCTTCCGCTCGTGAGACGGTTTTGCCTGGCCAATTGCCGGTGTGTTGGTTGAGGCCGGTGAGCGAGTTGAACACGGTGGATTTGCCCGTATTCGGGTTACCAGCCAAGGCGATGATGCGTTCAAAATCGCCGGTTTTGATACCCATTTGTTCCAATTGCGAAAAGGCGGGGCAATTCTCGCAATTCTCAGTTTTCATAAAAGAAGGGTTCTTGGTCATTGTTTACTCCTGCACTTTCACTTTGATCTGCTTGGCCTGATCGCTTCGCAAAGCGATCAGCGTGCCTCGAATACGGTATGCTCGTGGTTCACCGAAAAAGTTTTCCAATTCCGGGTAAATGGTAGCTCCAGGGGTCATTCCCAGATCCAAGAAACGTCGACGAGTGAAGCCTTGTACCGTGTCATCCAGCGAGACGATCTCGGCTTTTTGTTTTGGCTTAAGATTATGCAGATTAGGTAGTTCATGTACCTTTAATTCCGATTCGGTTATCTTGGTCACTTGAATGTTCGAAGCGATAACCGGGGCTAATTTAAACATTGTTTGGCCGTCACTCAGAATGATGCGGTCTTTGGTGTGTTCCAAAACCCTAACATTCATCCCGAGGCGGATGCCAGTGGCTGCCAATTGCTGGTAGGCCATTTGGGGTTCATCTTCAATTTCAATAATGCGTGCGGTTAGGCCAACTTCCCACTCTGTGATAGATGCTTTTTCAATTTCTACGATCTTTCCACCTAGGCTTGGGATCGGGTCTCCATGAGGATCATGGGTTGGGTAGCCCATATCCGCTTCCATTTGGTCAAGTTGTTCTTTGGTGGTGGTGTGCTCCAGCCGGTGAGCTTCCTTATGGATCTTGTCTAAAGGCATCTTTGCCTCATCGGCAAGGAATTTCTCCCACAGACGATGGGCGCGGATGATTCGAATGCCGAGTTTCTCCCCTTCGGGAGTTAGCATCAAATTCATGCCTTTTGAGCCAACCAATCCTTGGGATTCCATATTTTCTACCAGCTCAGTGGTTTGAGCTTGATTCAATCGCAGTTTTCCTCCGAGCGAGTCTCGCGAGGGCATATTGCCCTGATACTGCCGATCGATCAAATATTTCAAGGCATCTTCAATTGTCTCTTTTAATTTCTTCTTTGAGTGCTCTTTGTAAAGAGCCAGCCCGCCAAACTTAGGCAGGAAAACGACGAGTACAACTGCGATCAATAAAGTGAGGTATAGGTTCATTTGTTTATTCCATGATTGTTACGAAAATTTTCTTTGTGATGACCGGTCCAAGAATAATGTTCTCAGATTGGCCTTGTAAGCTTAGTGTGAGGTTTCCATCAAAATTGGATCGGTTGAGTACAACCAGTTCTTTTTGGGGAACTATAGCGATCGTTCTTAGGTAGCGCAGTAGTTCCGGGTCACTATCCGGTACTTGTTGGATGATCGCTTTTTGTCCGGGAAGTAAGGAACCCAATTTGGTGGTGAATTGCGCCGGCATGCTTAGGTCAACTTCAGGGATGGGTTCACCGTGAGGAGAAAATCGAGGATTTCCCAGCACAGAAGCGATCCTTGCTTCGAAGATGTCGGTAACCACATGCTCTAGCTCGCAGGCCTCTTCATGAACCATATCCCATGAATAACCCAGAACTTCCACCAAAAAGGTCTCGATCAATCGGTGCCGGCGGATAACACGTAAGGCCATCTCGCGGCCAAGGGTGGTTAAGGTAACGCCCTGATACTTTATATAATTTACCAATGGTGGTTCGGTGGCAGAAAGACGGCTAACCATCTCTGATACGGAACCGGGTTTTAACCCCAATTGCGATGCCAACAAACTCGTGTTGGCAGGAGTGCCGTTTTCGGTTAAATTATAGATATGCTTCAGGTAATCCTGAATGGTTTGAGATTGGTTTTCGCTCATACGGTTTATTTATTTAGGTTATCCTAAATTTATTATACTCTACCTTTCCTAATATTTAACCTTGTTTGGAGGTATCAATGAAAAACGTAACAATTGATGAAAAATTTATGGTCAAGTTCCTCGTTACATTATTACAGGAGCATTCCCCTACCGGCTACACCAACAATGCGATGAAAGTAGTAGAAGACGCCCTCAAAGCCTTTCCCGCGGTAACTATGGAATACACCCGCAAAGGGGCGTTAGTGGCCACTTGGGTCGGAGAACTGAAAGATCAGGCGCGAGCGATCACCTCGCATGTAGATACTCTGGGCGGTATGGTGAAGGAGATCAAGGGCAATGGTCGAATCAAGATCTCAAGGTTAGGCGGATTGCTGCTGAATGGAGTGGAAACCGAAGGTTGTTGGGTTATCACCTCCGGCGGCAAAAAGGTTCGCGGCTCGTTCATGTTCGAAGATTCCTCGGTTCATGTGCATGGCGCAAAAGTGAGTGAAACAAAACGTGAAGAAGCCAATATGGAGATCCGATTGGATGAACGAACCACTTCGAGCGAAGAAACCGAAGCCCTTGGCATACAAATCGGTGATTTTGTTTGCTTCGACCCACGGGTGGAGGTCATCAATGGTTTTATTCGATCCCGCTTCTTGGATGACAAAGCCTGCGTTGCCACTGTGGTCGCGGCGATGAAAGCATTGGCGGACCAAGGGTTAAAACCAAAGCGCACTGTCTCCTTCCACTTTAGCAACTATGAGGAAGTGGGTCACGGAGCGGCGGCGGGGATCCCTGAATCCGTTTGCGAATTGTTGGCTGTTGATATGGCGGCGGTAGGTACCGGCCAAAACTCCGATGAATTTCACACCTCGATCTGCTTAAAGGATAGTGGTGGACCTTACCATCATGGCTTCAGTAATAAACTGCGCAAAATTGCTGAAGACCAGAAGATCGATTACCGAACCGATATCTATCCCTATTACGGTTCGGATGGCGAGGCTTTTTGGCGTGCCGGCGGCGATGTTGCGGTAGCTCTAATTGGCCCCGGGGTAGATGCCTCCCACAATTATGAACGGACTCACAGCGACGCATTGGTCGCGACCGCGAAGTGGGTTGCTGCTTACCTGCTAAGCGAATAGATATTTATGCGGTTCGACGCGATCCTACCCAACATCAACCTATCACACGTGGCAGGGCT
>CAIRYE010000450.1 GCA_903882765.1 uncultured Anaerolineae bacterium | reverse complement strand
TGATATTGGGCAAATAATTTGGGTAATTCGGGCCTCGGCCCTACCAAGCTTAGCGTGCCTCTAAGTACATTAAAAAATTGGGGGAGTTCATCTAGGCTCGTACGGCGCAGGATTTTTCCAAATTTGGTAACTCGTGGATCATCGGGGGTTTTGCCCGATATGGGTTCACTGCTTGTCACTTCCGCAGAAGTTACTTGCTCTTTCATCGTTCTAAATTTATATATGTGTATAATCCGCCCGTTTTCACCAACCCTTTTTTGGCTTAACAAGATCGGCCTGCCATCAAAAATAAGGATCAGTAACGCCACGATACCCATAATGGGTAACGCTGGCAGCAGAAACAAAGAAACAAAGAACACATCAAAAATGCGTTTTGCCAAGCGTTGCGATTGGGTAAGCGCTGGGGTTTTTATATCCAAAACAGGCATTCCCTCAAATTCCGATATTTTTGTTTGGTGAACGGTCATATCGAAAAAATCGGGAATGACGGAGATCTTTGTTGGCGTGTGGTTGAGAGTGTTGATGATCTGATTTAATTTATCATTCGCGTAACGGGGCAAAGCAACAAAAACCTGATCGATACGATGTTCCTTTGTCAATTTTTCGAGTTCATCGATCGAGCCAATGATCTCAGGGTTTTCTTTTTGTTTTTGCGAAGAATCATCCAAAAAACCAATAAAGGTATAGGCGACCGAATCTAATTGTTTTAATTTTTTTCGCAAATTTAGACCAACAGGTCCAGCGCCAATGATAAGGATTCGTGTTTCCATTCCACGATCATATTGCTGCTGGCGATAAATAATTCTAGCGAGCACTCGCCAACTCAGGAAAAAGATATAGGAAAAACCCAAAAAACTGACAAATAGGCTGCGAGGCAGATCGTTATCGATGAAATATAAGATCGCGGTAAAAATCGCGCCAGCCAACAGGGTTCCGTTAGTGATAAAGGTAAACTCATCGATCACCTTTAGGGTTTTAATGCCATCATAAACCGAAAAGAAAAAGAAAGTGACCACCCAGATCAGCGGGAAGAAAATGAATAATGAAGGATGGATATTAGTTGATTCTTTCGCAAGATCAACCCCACCTACCGCTGTTTGTAAATAGATCAGGTAGGCAACTTGAAACGACCCTACGATAGAAGCAAGATCAAGTGTTATCGCGATGAGACCGAAATTTGTTGAAAAGCGTTGCACCATATTTTTTCCGATTTCTTAATAATAACTTCTTCGTTCGGTAATGATTAATTCGATGTATGTTTCCATTTTGCTACTAATTCTGGTAAAGCGATAGTAATAAACTTCAGGTCGTCGATAAAATATCTTTTCCACAATCTTTTCGGTTCCAAACCAACCCGCCACAACCACTCAAGACCGGCTTGCTGCATCCAAATCGGGGCACGTTTTTTACGGCCGGCAAGCAAGTCAATTGCTGAGCCAATACCAACAGCAACCTTAAAATTCAGAGCATCCCAGTGGTCGCTCAACCATAATTCCTGCTTTGGGGTTCCTAACCCTATGAACAAAAAATCTGTATTCCACCTATTTACGATATCAACCACGGCTTGGTCGCTTTCCATCGATAGCTCAAAACCAAACGGGGGACAATGAAACCCAGCGATCGTAGTATCGGGAGAAATTTGCCGTAGTTTTGCCGCCAACTCTTCCGCCGCCCCCAACTCACCACCAAGAAAAGCTACTGAAAGATGATGCTCGCCCGCCAAAGAAAGCAAAGCTTCCATGAGGTTTGTACCATTCACCCGTTCTGGAAGGTGATAGCGCGAAGGCAGCAACCAACTAAACCATACTAACGGCATACCATCCGCGAATACAAAATCAGCTCTTTTAAACACCCCTAGCATTCGCTGGTCACTGTTTATTTGCACGATATGATCAACGTTGGGGGTTACAACGAATGCCTTCAACCCTTTTTCGCAATAATTTATTAGAAGATTGGCTGCTTCAGCAAAAGTTACCGAATCAAATTCCAGCTCAAATAAATGTATTTCCTTGTTTGGTTTCAAAAAATTCAAAGTCATTGCAACCAATCACTCAGATCTCGCCCAAGAAGTTCTTGTAAAGCGATAATTTCCTGGTAATAATATGACCTAAGTCGCTTTCTACTATCAACGCTCATCCTATTATCGCGTTGGAATACCATCCCTTCAATAAAATACCGAATTCGCTGGTACATGATAGGAGGAAAAACTCGCTGAAACAAATGAGCTGCTTTAGACCCACGAAAGGTTTTGTAGATCCAGAAAAAACGGAATTTTCCACTAACATTAAATTTCATGTTTACGTCAAATTCAAACGGAGGCAATCCAATAAATTCGGCAAGAGATGTCATCAACCATTTTGGGTTTTTTTGCAGCTCATCAAATAAGTATATTTGAATATTTTCCAGTGGAAATATCGACAGATAGCGCTTAAGTTGTTCACAATATTTTCCTTCAGCCAAATATCTCTGAACTTGCTGGTCTTTGCAATTTTCTAAATCAAGGGTTAGGTTATCAAAATCTGCCTGAGTAAAATCGCCTACCTTATTATTTTCCTGACTTATCAGATTTTTGTTAAATTGATAATTTGAATAAAATCGTTCCACCGGATTACGAAGGAGACAAACTATCTTGGCGTTAGGAATACGTCGATATATATTCTCGGCTGCGTTCGGAAAAAATAAATAGCTCGGACAAACTTCACCAAAAATAGTTTTTTCTTTCCCATCTTCAAAATCAGCTAAATAGTCATCCACGTTATTGATTGGGTTCAAAAACTGACGCCCGTAATAGCTCTCGGGTGAGGCTGTACCATCAAGATCACACACAAAAAAGTGAGTTTCCTTCCGTTTTGGTAATGAAACCGCGGGGTGTTGGCGTAAATATTGATGAATGGATGTGCTCCCTGCTTTTCCGCCAATAATTAAAAAGCTTGGTAAATGAGCCGAAAACTCCATTTTATTCTCCATCCCGGGTTGAAAACAGCCTAACTCTATTTGCCATGAGTGAAAGCACCCAGACACCAGGCTATTTTTGTTATATATATCAGGGGCACCAAGTGTAAATTGCTAAAAAATTCGCGAGGAGATGTTTTGGCTATTCTTAGGGTTGGGATAAACGCCAAAATGGGGGCAGCTAATAAGATGAACCAGCGAGAGCGCATGAAAAATGGAGTCTGCAATTCTTTGGAATATTGTAACCTTACTGCCAAAGTATCCATTCCAGTTCTTCTCCAGTAATCCATTACTTTTCCGAAGGTATCTTTGCTCACAGGTTTATGAAGAACTAGCGCATCGGGGTAAAAATATGGAGAGACCCCATTCCGAAAAGCGCGTAAGGAAAGTTCATAATCTTCGCTCCGGGCATTATCCTCAGAAAAAAGCCCGATTTTATTGATAAATTCGCGTGTAAGTCCCATCGAAATCGCTGGGATATGTTTACGTTTCTCCGGGTTTTTTCCTTTTAGAAACTCATGCAATAAGGAAAGGTTGTACACCTTCATCCATAAGTTCCCAAAAGAAATATCCACTGATCCGCTAAAATATTGCTGACCGCCTTCAAACGCTTTGAGCATCGCCGCTGCCCAACCCTTCTGAGGCACGGCATCCGCATCTAATATAATAAAACGATCTTTTGTGGAAAGACCAATAGACCTATTTAAAGCTATTGGTTTTAAAGTTTTTTCTTTTAAGTCAACATAAATCGCTGAATACTTTTGGGCAACGACCTCGGAATTTCCAAACCCTGCAAGAATTATTTCCGCTTCTGGCGCTTGGGCTCGCGCCACAGAAACAACCTCCTCTAGGGTAGATTCGTTGATGGTTGGGATTATTATGGCTAAGGAAGAAAATTCGTTCAAAATGTCCTCAAAATCACCTTTTTATCAATGATTGGTTCAAAGGTGGTGTTTTAGAAAACTGTATGATTTGATTATTGACTAAAAACAATAAGAGAATAAACATGCGAAAATTTGGCACAAACAAGGTTGTTTCCAACAAACCTTCGAATAAGATGTAAAGAAAAAGAACCAGCGCTAGGAAGTGATTTTGCGGGTTGATAAAAAGAGTAAAAGAAAAAACGATAAACATCCCCACTTGAAATAAACCCACAAAACCCAATGAAAAGAAAGAATCAAGCAGTGTATTATGGGCGGAAAAAGCCCAATCAGAATCCTCCAAACCATAGGTTCGAGATGCAAAATATCCCATACCTATCCAGGGAGAAGTCTCAGATAGTGTGAGCAGGTTATCCCAAAGGGGCACCCGCCCATTCAATGTGGAGAGCTCGTCAGTCTGGTCAGGGGAAACTTGGAAAACCTCATTGAACACACCAGCGCTCGCCACAAAAAGTAATAAGCTTAGAGCCAAGCAAGCGATGATCACACCAAAAAATATCTGCCGTTTGGATTTGATAATTCTTAAAAAAGGATAAGTTAGCAAATAAAGAACCGTCAGGGCAATCGCGGTTCTGGAATTGGTAAAATATAGGCCTACGGCACCGCCTAAGCCAATTAGGAAAACTAAAATCTTATGGGTAATTTTTCTTTGTTTTTCAAAAAAAATTGTCGCAAAAAAAACTACGAGGAATAATGGGAAGGAGGCGTCGTTAGGATGATCGAAGGCAAGAGAAAAACGTTCCCGGGTTCCAAACATTTGCATCACAAACGGGCTGCCAAGCTGAACCCAATTAACCGCCAAGAGAAAGAGAATACCAATAACGGTGGTTGGGAAAAATAACCGCTCCGGTTCGATTCCGTCATGGCGTAAGCGAACAGCCATTCCACCCGCCGTTAGAACCAGCAACAAATAACTTACGGCTTTCCCTAATGCTAATAATTGGCTTGGAGCCCAAAAGCCACTAATAAACGCCCACACCCCATAAAGCACAGCGACGAGAAAAATCGGTGAGCGGAAAGCTTGGATCAAAGGAGGTAAACCCCAAAATAGGATTGAAATCACAAACGCGGCAACCAGTAAAATAATTTCAATATATGCCCTGGCGCTGCTTTCTATGGCCGCAACATTCCCTCCGGGTATCCAACGGGTTAAACTTAGGAAGATCAAAAGTGCGATGAATCCACTTTGGATCATTCGTTTCCGATTCCACTCCTTCTGAAGGGCACCCGATGTAATGCTTTCCTTTTCTTGGTTCATTCTTATGCCAACCAATGCGATAGATCTCGGTTGATCAGGATTGATAATTTCATAATATCATCCCTGAAATACTCGCGGAGGATCGAGCGTTCTTTTTCGCTCATTTTTTTTGGCGGAATCACCATTATGCTATCCCAAATTTTCTTCACTTTATTCCATTGCTTAGTGGGTACCACTTGCTTAACATTTGGCTTGATGATGGAGGAACGTCGGATTAGATGATATAGCCACGGAAAACGAAATTCCCCGGATAGATTATAGATCGCGGTGGTATCTACCTCAACCGTTGGATCTACGCCCAAGAACTCAAAGATCTGCCGCACAACCAAAGCAGAGTTTTTAAGTTCCTCGTAGAGGAAGATCTTAATTTGGTCTTTCGGAAACAACTCTTGGTACTTCTTGATTTGTTCTGAATATAACCCCTTTCTTTTATAGAAAAAGTCGGGGTGCCAATGATTCGCTATCCGTTCTGGCTCTGCGTCACATGCTGATAGAAAATCTTTTTCAGGCTCATAATTATCAGAACGATGGTGGATGAAATGTGAGTAAGCACGGTCGATAGGATTACGTAAAACTACGATCAATTTTGCCTTAGGAAGTTGGCTGCATATGTATTTAGCCGCGTCTGGATCAGATAAATAGATCGTGCTCGCTTCTCCGCACAATTGGTTTGGGGTCGCCGAAGCAAACAACCGAGAATAATCTTCCACGGTTGAAACCGCCGAATTGATGAGAGTCATTTTGGCTGGGTAATAATAATCTTCAATTTTCTTGCCGATCAACGCAAAATAACTGGGCTCCTTATTTTGGGGCATAAATATTGCGGGGTGTTGGCTGAGATAGGTATACAGAGAGGTAGTTCCGGCTTTTGCGGCTCCAACAATTATAAAATCAGGAACTTTCTTAATTTTATCCATCATTTCGCACTTTTTCCCATCCGCATAAACGCATCATCCAGATATCGCAATACTAAAAGGTAAAGTATTGATGTGATGGGTTCGCCAAAGCTTTACCCATAACAGTACATTCCAAATGATCATAGCCAAACTGAGCCCTATCGCGGCTCCTCTAGCCCCGATCAACGGCGAAAGAGTGAGAATCAAAACAATCATCACTACCAGGCTAATCGCCCGGCTCTTCACAGTTTCGCGCTCAGACCCGGTCATAATCAAGAATGTTTCAACCGCGCCAGTAAAGGAATTAACCAATTGCCCTACGAGCAAGATCATCAAAACCTCATACGCGGAGGAATACTCCGGACCAAAAGCTAGATTCAGGAAATATTTACCGAAAAAGATGAAAACCGCGATGACAAGGAAATTAAGAAAAATTATGATCCGCGTTGTTGAAGTTGCCAATTTTTGGAGGACGCCAATATCTGTATTAACATTCAATCGGGCGATTTCAGGTGAAAGAACCGGTATCATTACCCTCAATCCGAATTCTGCCAACCCTGCCATTTGCAGCGCGATTTTAAAAACGCCCACATCCGCAAAACTTAAAACGATCCCAACCAGTAGTATCGGGGCTCTTTTCAATAACGTCATTAATCCGTCCATTATAAAGAACCACTTAGCGCTTTTAAATATTTCAAAAGATACCTTTGCTCTGACCTTACTTGTAGCAAGCTTTCCAAACGAGCGATATAAAACCAAAGATGTAATCAGCAAACCCAGGATCAATGAAAGCGTTTGGAAAACAAACGCGATATTTGGATCAATATTGGTTTTTGAAAAGAGGGCGAACCCCCCCACAAGAATTAAAAAAGTAACAGGTAGGATAACCAATTCTGCGATTTTGCCACTGATAACCTTTTGCAAACCCCTTAGGATTGCGCTGATAATTCCCTGGATTGATAGTAAGGGTACAAGTAATAATCCCCAAAGGTAAAATTGGACATGGGAAGAAGAAAACGAAAATAAGTAAAAAACAACCATGATGAGCGAGATGATCAATGAAACCCCAAAACTAACCTTCCAGCTAAAATTCCACAATGCTGACAGGCTAGTTCTATCTCCCGTTTCCATTTCTTTGGCGGTTTCCCGCACTAACAATGTTGGCATCCCAAACTGAGTAGGAATAACTAAAATGATAAAAAGATCGGAATAGAACGAAAAAAAGCCGTATCCAGTTAACCCCATCACTCTGGCTAACACCAATGTCGTAATAAACGACAATAGCGTGGATGTGATGCTCATCACAACTAATCCAGAGCTATTGCGAAGGATGCGCGAACCAATTCCCGTGTAACTTATAAAGGCCTTGATCTTTGAATCAAGGGTTTTAATAAATAATGTCACAATTGAAAAATCGTCAAGAAACTCTTGACGACCTCCAAAAATGGGCTATCGCTAAAATCAAGATTGCCGCAAAAAAACCTACCATCACTCCGGCAGGGATTAAAAGCATCTTCCCTAATCCACCTGATGGCTCAGCGTCCATAGCATAATTCGACACCATCAATCGCTGGGTGATCGCGCTTGTTTTTTTAATTTGAGAGGCTAACTGAGCCTCATAAACTAGATTTGCGTCATCTACCTGCTGCATCAACCGAATAATATCTAGTCGTTGGTTTACTTTTATTTCCAATGGTTGGTTGGGGTCCATGCCACTTGTTAAAATCAAACAATTACCATTTCCGGTAATTCGAACCAGATCACACCAAGTTAACGAGTTTAGATTGTTCGTGTAAAGATATCGGACCAATTCCTCGTTGCTCTTTTCAAGCAAACCCCTGGCAGAAGAAAGCTCTTCAGCAGAAACATCGACGTTTTGTTTTAGCCACTTCACAGCGGAATCAGCCCAAACATTAGCCACATCTACAGCTACCAATGGATCATCAGCAACGATAGTAATGAAAACAACAGAACGGTCAATTTTATCGTTGGTAAGTGCGGTTTTAGAAATATGAGAAAATTTTTCTTCGCCAACCTGCGCAATTACCATACTTTGTATTTGATCATTTTTCAAAATATAGCTTGGATACGAGTTACTGAGGTCTAAATATTCTGAATCGACTAAAACCGTTGACATAGCCGAATAATTGGGTTGAACAGAAGACAGCGCAAACCAACCCGCTGCACCGCCAAGGATTGAAAAAATTAAGACCAACCACCAGCCCTTAACGAGGATAAGCATCGCGCCGCGAATATTAAAGTCGTCTTGATCACTACTTTTTGTCTCAATATCGTCCATTTTCTCTCCTGTGTGATTACGACTTATAATTATAACCAACAGTAATAGCTAAATTCTTACAAATTTGCAAACTTATCGAATACCCCATACAAATTAGAATAACATACTAGCCAAGGAGTTTGTCATTAAGCCAAAGAAGTTTTATTTATTCCTGCAGATTCTCCAAATCCTTCAAACATCGTATTTGTTTATGGTAACTATGAGCCTTTCGACGGATACAAAGAATGCCTGGTTCTTTGGTTTATCACTAAATCGGTGGCTGATCCTTTTAGCGTTTGTTGGATTCTTATTTGTATTGATATATATGGCAGTGAGGGGTATTCGGAATTATGCCTTTTTCGAATCTGTTTTTGGATCTGGCAGTAATAAAACTGTTATCGGATTGTGCTTTGGATTTTCATGGTTAGTATTATGGCTACCGATCGATTTCCTTCCGCAGTGGTTTTTTATCCTAGAACGTATCAAACCACTCCTGTTATCCATTTCTTTAGTTTTCCTCGAATCGTACTTCTTTTT
>CAIRYE010000449.1 GCA_903882765.1 uncultured Anaerolineae bacterium | reverse complement strand
TTACCTGATCGGTATTGCTTCAGGCGCGGGCTTGGGGGCGGTGCTGGCAATGACCTTGCGCTGGCCGGTTAGTATGTTGGATCATTTTATGATTCCCGCTTTCGCCTTTACCGGAAGTATTGTTTCGGTATCGATCGTCACAGTTCTGGCTCGGCGCGATGGCGGGTTTCCTACCGCCAACCTGATTCTATCTGGGGTAGCCGTCTCCACCTTTTTTGGTGCCATCACCTCCTTTTTTATGCTCAATTCGTCTGGCGAGCTAAGGCGGGCTATCTCATGGCTGATGGGCGGAGTAAGCTTGGTCAATTGGAATGCCATTCTGGTTCTGCTGCCATTCTTGTTGGTCGGTTTTTCAATGCTGCTTGTGCACAGCTATTCTCTTAACATTCTGCAGTTTGGCGATGACCAAGCCAGGCAAATGGGCATCGATGTAGATAAAGCACGGATGGCGATCATCATTTCCACTTCACTCATTACGGCATCTGCGGTTTCCTTTGCGGGAATCATTGGGTTTGTGGGGCTCATCGTCCCCCATATTTATCGCATCCTGTGGGGCGCGGACCATCGCCGGCTGATCCCGCTCAGCATCCTTGGCGGCGCTATCCTGCTCCTTTTCTCAGATGTTCTCGCTCGCACTCTATTAGCCCCTCGCGAAATTCCAGTGGGCATTGTTACCACCCTCATCGGTGTTCCCTTTTTTCTTTGGCTATTGCGAACAAAAAAGGTGTATTAGATCATGCTCAAAGCCAACTCCCTTTTTGCGGGTTACAAAAAAAAGCCTTTCCTGAAGAATATAAATATTCAGGTGAACCCCGGTGAGGTCATCGTGGTGATCGGCCCCAACGGGTCGGGCAAAACAACCTTGGTTCGCTCCTTAGCAGGCGATATCACCACGCTATCAGGGAATGTCACTATCAACGATGTGCCGATCAACAAAATGAAGGCGCGCGACCGCGCGAAACTGATATCGGTGGTGCCGCAATCCTCATCATTACCGGGCAGTTTTACCGTGGAAGAAACGGTCTCTTTTGGCCGTACCCCCTATCTCAATATATTTGGCAGGATCAACGCGGAAGATGAACAGATCGCCATCCATTCCCTCGAGCGCGTAAACGCCTTGGAATTGCGCGACCGCAAGGTGGGGGAGATTTCTGGTGGAGAGCAGCAACGGGTCTTGCTTGCTCGCGCCATTGCCCAGCAGACCCCCATCATGCTCATGGATGAGCCTACCACTTATCTCGACTTGCATTATCAGGTCAACTTTCTCAATCTCATCAAAAAATTAGCTATAGAAGACAAAAAAACCATCATCGTAGCCCTGCACGACCTTAATCAGGCCGCCAGTATCGCTGATAGGATCCTGCTGCTTAGCGAAGGACAGATCATCGCCTTTGGTTCCCCCCGTGAGGTTTTACGAGAAGATATTATTTCTTCAACGTATAATCTAAAGGTAAAAGTAAGCCCAATGGATGGTGAACCGGGCTTTTTGGTCATGCCCGAAAACGGATCGCAACCGAGGTGAACGTGAAAAAATTACAGGATAAGGTCGCCCTAATTACCGGTGGAACCAGTGGTATAGGGAAAGCTGTAGTGCAATTGTTTGCCAGTGAAGGCGCCAAAGTGATCTTTACAGGCCGCAGGAAAAGCCACGGGGAAAAACTCGTCTCGGAATTGCAAGAGAAAGGCTTTCCTGCCGAATTTATTATTTGCGACCATACCAAAAAAGCTGATTGCGAAAAAGTACTCGAAGATATCCAGAATGCCCACGACCGTCTTGATATCTTGTTTAACAACGCGGGCATTGTCACCAAAGGCACCGCCGAAACCACTACCGAGCAGGATTGGGACCAGACCATGGCCATCAATGTTACTGCGGTTTGGCGGATGTGCCGTTTGGCCATCCCGTTAATGCGGGCAAACGGTGGGGGAGTGATCGTCAACAATGGTTCCGATTGGGCGGTGGTTGGAGCGCCAAATGCCCTGCCATACGCCGTAAGCAAAGGCGCGGTAGCCCAACTCACTCGCAGCATCGCCTTGGATCACGCCGCGGAAAATATCAGAGTAAACGCCATTTGTCCGGGTGATACTTTTGTGGAGCGTTGGCTGGAGAAAGGCTATTTTGAGCACGAGTCGCCGGTGCGGTTGCAAGACGCGATTGCGGAAGCCGCCAGCTCTTTGCCAATGAAACGGTTTGCCGCCCCTGAGGAGATCGCCCGCTCCGTCCTCTTTCTCGCCTCTGATGACTCCTCTTTTATGACCGGCCAATTGTTGGTGGTAGATGGCGGAAATACCGCACGCTAAAAGATATCCTCAAGAATCACTCGTCAATTCAGCCTTCTTATGGGTAAAATAGTACAGAAGGAAACTTACCGATGAGCGATGCATTCCAGCAATTCCTAGAGAAATACCCCTCCTACAAAAGCACCGAACATATAGATGAGATCAGAAAAACGGATTATAGCCGGCTCGACCGCGATGGTCATGTTTATCTCGATTTCACAGGTGCCGGTCTCTATTCAGAATCGCATGTCCGTGCTCACCAAGATTTACTTCTCAACAATACCTTTGGCAATCCCCATTCCAGCAATCCAACCTCGCTTGCCTCAACCAAAGTCGTTGAATCCGCCCGCCATTTCGTCCTCGAGTATTTTCACGCCGACCCGCAAGA
>CAIRYE010000448.1 GCA_903882765.1 uncultured Anaerolineae bacterium | reverse complement strand
GCCTGGATACCGAGGGTCGCATCCGCCCATCCATTTTTAACGGCATCCGCGGATTCGTTGTGGGTCATTACGTATTTCCAATATCCTTTGATCACTTCTCCTGGGATACCTAAGTCATCGAGCTCCCGGTCAAACCACAGACGTGTTCCAGATCCCGGATTGCGGTTCAAAAAAAATACATCTGGTCGAGCGAGGTCTGAGATGCTTTGAATCCCTTTCGGATTTCCTTGCTGTAAGATCAAACCTTGGGTGCGATACGCAAGGGTTATCATAGTAACAGCCCTATCCGGAAAAAAATGTCTTACAAAAGGCGTGTTGTATTCACCATCACGATCTAATAGGTGAGCTCCTGCGATGTGGCATAATCCTTGTCGCAGATTTACCAATCCGTCTAATGAGCCAACCGGAAGGCTTAGCATCGTCACGTGTTTGGATAGTTTAGAGGCAATATGTTCTATTGCGGTGTCGTGTGAACCAGAAAAAATGATGATCGGTTTGGTGGTCTTGGGGAGGATCAGCTCTTGTAATAGAATGGCTGATGAAATGGCTCGGTAATAGATCTCCCGTACTCTCCCGGTGATTCGTTGCTCCTGAACCTCGATCAAACCCGCCGATTCGAGAATTTTAATATGATGGCGCACCCATGCTGGTGTGTTTCCCATGATCGTGCCAAGTTGGGAAAGGGTGTAAGGTTCAGACATTAGCAATCGAAGAATCCTCATCCGATGGACGTCAGAGAGGATCTTTATTTTCTCAAAACCGTGAAGTGTATCGACTTTTTCCATGGATCAGAGGATTAAGGTTATCCTTAATCCTATAAAAGTTTATCATAAACAACTAAAATCAAACAATTATCAACTTGGTGCGCATTTCAACCATTATTGTTGGATAACATAAATTAATGTATCGGAGAGATAAAATGTCCGTTTCTACAAAAAATACTACCGCATGGGCGATGGTCAATGAAAATGGGGATCTAGTGATCCCAAAAGACGTTGTTGACCGTTACGGATTAAACCCTGGGGCAAAAGTGCGCTTGGATGAAGGGACGAATTTCATTAGGATGCATCGCCCTGTTACGCATTTAACAAAGATTTATATCGAACCGACCGTATCATGCAATTTGGATTGTATTACCTGTTTTCGTAATGCTTGGGATGAACCAAACGGAAAAATGAGTGACGAAACATTTTTAGCAATTTTTGAAAGTTTGCGAAAAATGGATCCCATTCCTAATGTATATTTTGGCGGTATCGGAGAGCCTCTCTTCCATCCAAAAACGATCGATTGGATCAAAATGGTAAAAACACTTGGCGTAAAGGTGGAGATGATCACCAATGCTACGATGTTGACGGAAAAAATTTCTAGAAAAATCATTGATAGCGGCCTTGATGTTCTTTGGGTCTCCATTGATGGAGCTACGCCCGAGACGTATGAGGACGTTCGACTTGGTGCGGAACTACCAAAGATATTAGAAAACCTGCATAAGTTTAACTCAATGCGGAAGGGTGGGCATTTCCCTCTTCCAGAACTTGGGTTTGCCTTTGTCGCAATGAAGAGAAATATTCACGAATTGCCAAAAGTGATCGAAATGGGGCAAAGCCTGCGGGTAAAACATTATTCCGTGAGTAATTTGCAGCCAGCTACAGCGGATATGCAAGCTGACAGATTGTATGACCGATCCTTGCATAGTATCGCTTTTATGAACGCGGATAGTACTCCCTCACTTAGCCTGCCAAAAATGGACCTAACCGATGTTACTCGCGGACCTCTGTTCGATGCCTTCAACAGTGGCTGTAATGTGAATTTTGCGGGGAACAACTGGGGCGGAGCGAGTGATGTATGCAATTTTGTAGAGAGTGGTACGATGTCGATCAACTGGAAGGGTGAGGTAGCTCCTTGTTGGCCTTTGATGCACACCCACGATACTTTCCTTCATAATAAACCACACAGAAACCACAAACATATCATCGGAATGGTTCAAGAAGAGAGCCTTGAAGATCTATGGTTATCGAAGGAGTATGTGGCATATCGAGAACGCTTGCATAACTTTGCCTTTGCTCCATGCACGTTTTGTGGAGGTTGTGATTATTCGAAGGAAAATATTGAGGATTGTTTTGGCAATGACGCGCCAGTTTGTGGTGTTTGCCTTTGGGCGCAAGGCGTTATTCAATGTCCCTAGTGCCCGTTTGATTTGTTTTCCGGAAAATAATAGGGGGGTTTAATGTAAGCTGGCGCCAATTTTATTTTGGGGGATTTTCTGGTGTAATACTTGACGCGATAGAAAAAAACTTCTATAATTGAAAATAATTTTCAATAAGAGGTTTTTTTTGAACCATAAATGGCTCGATATATTATCAAAAAATGGATACAGGCTCACCGATTCACGAAAGGCAGTGGTCGAGATAATCAGCCTATCGACCCATGCGTTGACTCCAATCGAGATATACGAGAAAGCCAAGGCAAAGCGGGATGATATTGGCTTGGTTTCGGTTTACCGTACTTTGGAAAAGTTGGAAGAACTGAAGCTAATTCAACGTGTTCACCAACCAGCTAGTTGCCAGGCGTTTATGGTCGCGTCCCAAGAACATCAGCACCTGCTGCTTTGTTCTACTTGCGGAGAAATTCAGTTTTTTGATGGGGATGACCTTGAAACTCTTATCGCTACCATTTCGAAAAAAACTGGATTCAAAATTAGCGAACATTGGCTGCAATTATTCGGGCAGTGCGCAAATTGCCAGAAAACACAATCCTGAAAGCAGAATGCAGATGTTACCTAATCCACATCATTTAGTTTTAGAAAATGTGAACCTTTCTTACGGTACAAGGCAAGTGCTAAAGGAAGTTAATTTTTTTGTTCCAAACGGAACAAGCCTAGCGATCGTTGGTCCAAATGGTGCCGGAAAATCCACACTCTTTAAGGCTATCGTTGGTTTATTACCTATCGATTCGGGCAGGATCTT